>JAPLJH010000101.1 GCA_026388695.1 Deltaproteobacteria bacterium
GTTCCCAGGTCAATGGCCAGATCGTTGGAGAGCCATCCGAACAGCGAGTCAAAGGGGGAGAACATAATGCAGTTACCTCTACGTTTTATTAGAATGCCTTTAATTTCCAGAGAGTTATGGCCATCGAAGAAAATCTTCCAAACTGTAACAGACTCACCTTGCCTTGGCAAGAAAAATGGCAGGGCTTTTCTTCGGAGAAAACGCTTGACATGCCATGCGGTGGGTGTTATTTGAACCAGCGTGCTCGGCGGGTTTTCGTTGCTCGGCACTTCTAAAACAATGTGGGGCTGTAGCTCAGCTGGGAGAGCGCTTGCATGGCATGCAAGAGGTCCGCGGTTCGATCCCGCGTAGCTCCACCATTTTTTTCTGCAAACGCACCCTTGGGAAGGGCTTATTCGGTTTTTCTCAACGGGTCAACCTCTGCCAGCCTTAAGAATTGGCCTTCTTCGTGTATGGCAGAGGTTTTTTCTTGCCTTCTTCTAGTGCTTCTTTCCCCGAGAATTTTATGAATCATTCAGTTAAAACGCCCGAGCTTGCTCTGAAGCCTGTTTCCGAGGACGCCATCCTGAAGGTCTCCAAGGAGATCGTGGTGAAGTTCATCGAGGTGGGTCGGCTTGCGCCGGGCAATTTTGACGAGATGTTCCGCGCCATCTACCAATCGGTGCGGGACACGGTCCGGTCCTGATGATGTCCGTTTCTCCGGTGGGCCTCGATCCTGCCCTCAACCGCTTTCCTGAAAACATCCGGCATATCCACCTCATGGGCATTTGCGGCACCGGGGTGGGCGCTCTGGCCGGCATGCTGAAAAGCGCTGGATTCACCGTGACCGGCTCGGATCAGCAGGTCTATCCCCCCATGAGTGATTTTCTAGCCGGACAGGGTATTGCCGTTCAGTCAGGATATTCTCCGGACAATCTTGAACCGCGACCGGATCTGGTGGTGGTCGGCAATGTCATCCGGCGGGACAACCCGGAAGCCCTGGCCCTGGCCGAACGCGCCATCCCCTATGTCTCCTTTCCTCAGGCTCTGAGCCATTTTTTTATCCGTGATAAGACCTCTCTGGTAGTTACCGGAACCCACGGCAAGACCACGACCTCATCTCTTTTGGCCAGTCTGCTCCGGGAGATCGGGGCGGAACCGAGTTTCATGATCGGTGGTCTGGTCCAGGCCTTTGGCCGGAACTTCAACGTGGCCGAGGGGAAATATTTTGTCGCCGAGGGCGATGAGTACGACACGGCTTTTTTCGACAAGGGGCCGAAGTTTCTCCATTACCGGCCCCGGATCGCGATTCTGACCAGCATCGAGTTTGATCACGCCGATATCTATGCCGATCTTGCCGCCATCAAGGTTTCCTTTGCCAAGCTCGTCGCCAGTATGCCCCCGGATGGTTTTTTGGTGGCCTGTTGGGATGACCCGGTTGTTCGGGAGGTGTGCCAGGGGGCCAGGTGTACGGTGGTTGGTTACGGCTGTTCCGAAGGCTGCGACTGGCGGGTGACGGATCTGCTGGTCCGTCCGGAGTCTACCTCCTTTCAGGTTAGTAAGCATGGTGTCCCATTTGGCAGTTTTGAAAATGTGCTGCCCGGGCGGCATAATGCCTTGAATGCTCTGGCCGTGATTGCGGTCCTTGATATTTTGGGTTTTGCCCGCCAGGACGTTGCCCTGGGTTTGCGAAAATTTCAAGGGGTGCGGCGGCGGCAGGAGGTCCGGGGCGTGGTGCGCGGGGTGACGGTAATCGATGATTTTGCCCACCACCCGACTGCGGTCCGGGAAACCCTGGGTGCTCTGGCGGCAGCCTATGCTGGCCGTCGCCTGGTCGCTGTTTTTGAGCCCCGGACAAACTCCAGTAGGCGCAAAGTCTTCCAGGAGGCCTACGCCTCTGCCTTTGATGCCGCAGCAGAGGTTTTGGTGCGCGAGCCTGCTCCCCTTACCAATATCCCGGCTGCCGAGCAGTTTTCCTCTCACCAGTTGGTTGACGATCTGGCAGGTCGCGGCCTGCGCGCCGGGTATTTTTCCACAACCGAAGAGGTTCTTTCCTATCTTGATGGCAGCGTCTGTGAGGGCGACGTGGTGGTCATCATGTCCAATGGCGGGTTTGACAACATCCATCAGCGGCTTCTTGAGTTGCTGGGCCGGACTGTTACCGCATCGAAGTAGAAGTAAAAAAAAACGATAAAAAAACACGGGCTAGGTAGTTGTCGCCATAGTATTTCTACCTTGACTAACGATCTGAATTTGTGTCGATTTTTGGACCTCTGTCTCTGTTGGTCTTGGAGAAATCACAGCGGGCACCTCTGCTTTTAACTTCCTGAAAAAATGGAAAAAATAGGGGTTTTTCGCCTTGTTTTTTGGTGCCGTGCTTTTCCTGAATGCCCATTCAGTATTTGCTTGACATCAATTTTTGATAGGGCTATTTAGACCGGAAGCTATTCGCATAATGCGCTTCAACCTAAGGAGCATACAGTCGTGGAACAGCAGGCAACTCTTGATATTCTCTATGTGGCAGCCTTTTTCT
>JAPLJH010000053.1 GCA_026388695.1 Deltaproteobacteria bacterium
CTTGCCTTGGCCCAACCGTTCCAGCAATTCGTCCGGCGGGATGTCCACCAGCTGGATCTCGGCGGCCAGATCGAGCAGGTTGTCCGGCACGGTTTCCCGCACCACCACCCCGGTGATCTTCTCCACCACGTCGTTTAAGCTTTCGAAGTGTTGGACATTGACCGTGGTGTAGACGTCGATGCCTGCGGTCAGCAGCTCCTGTACGTCCTGCCAGCGTTTTTCATGCCGGGAGCCTGGCGCGTTGGTGTGGGCCAGCTCGTCCACCAGGGCGATCTGGGGATGTCTTTGCAGCACCGCATTGAGATCCAGCTCAAAGAGCGCCACCCCCTGGTATTCAAGGCGCAGCTTGGGGATGGTGGTAAGCCCTTCCAGCAGGGCGTCGGTCTCGTCCCGTCCGTGGGATTCCACGTAGGCCGCCACCACGTCCCGCCCCTCCCGCTTACGCTGGCGGGCCGCGCTCAGCATGGAGAAGGTCTTGCCCACCCCGGCCGCGTAGCCGAGGAAGATCTTGAGCTTGCCCCGGTCGGCCTGGGCTTCCTCGGCTTGGGCCAGCTTGAGCATGGCCTCCGGCGAGGGCCGGATGTCGTCGGTGTCGGTGGTCACGATTGGGAATCCAGGGCCCGGTTGAGCAGCAGGACGTTGACCCGTGGCTCTCCCAGCAGGCCCATTTGACGGCCCTCGGTGTGGCTGGCCACCAGCCCGGCCACCGCCTCCTCGGAAAGATTGCGGGCCTTGGCGATGCGTGGAATCTGCAGCCGGGCCGCGTCGAGGGAGAGATGGGGGTCAAGGCCGCTGGCCGAGGCCAGCACTAGGTCGGCGGGGATGGGACCGGTGACGCCGGTGGCCCGCAGGGCTTCAACCCGTTCCGCCACAGTGGCGAGGAAGGCCGGATTGCTGGGGCCGCTGTTGGAGCCGCCCGAAGCCATGGGATTGTAAGCAAACTCGGCGGTGGCCGAGGGACGGGGCCAGAAGTAGTGCGATCCGCTGAAGGGCTGGCCGATGAGTTCCGAGCCCGCTGCCTGGCCGTTGGCATCGGTGATCAGGCTGCCGTTCGCCTGGTGCGGGAAAATGGCCTGGGCGATGGCGGTGACCACGACCGGGTAGAACCCGCCGCAGAGTACGGTGAACAACAGGCACATCAGAATGGCTGATTTCAGTTCTTTCATGGTTTGGTTCTCCGAATGTCGTCGGGATAAATCATTATACGAATAAACCGATCACTAAGTCGATGGCTTTGATGCCGACAAAGGGAACGATGATGCCGCCCACCCCGTAGAGCATCAGGTTCGAGATCAGCAGCTTTTCCGCCGGCATGGGCCGGAACTTGGTGCCCCTGAGCGCCAGCGGCACCAGAAAGGGGATGACCAGGGCGTTGAAGATCACCGCCGAGAGGATGGCGCTCTGTGGGCTGGCCAGGTGCATGATGTTCAGCGCTCCCAGCTGGGGGTAGATGGAGAGCAAGGCCGCCGGGATGATGGCGAAGTACTTGGCGATGTCGTTACTGATGCTGAAGGTGGTGAGG
>JAPLJH010000087.1 GCA_026388695.1 Deltaproteobacteria bacterium
TGCCAAGGAATTCACCGTTGACGTGAGCGCCATTGTTTGGGCAACGGGCTGGAATCCTTATGATCCGACCAAGATGACCAACCTCAAGTACGATTCCAGCAACGCCATCATCACCAACATGATGATGGAGCGTCTGGCTGCGCCAAACGGTCCCACCGGCGGAAAAATTCTCCGGCCCGGCGACAACAAGGAGCCTGCAAGTTTTGCCTTTGTTCAGTGTGCCGGTTCCCGTGATGAAAATCATTTGGAGTACTGTTCCTATATCTGCTGCATGGCCTCCATGAAGCACATTAACTACATTCGTGAGCAGTATCCCACCGCAAAGATTACCGTTTTCTACATCGATCTTCGGACTCCTGGAAAGTATGAGAAGTTCCGCGAAAAATTGATGTCTGATGCGAATATCACCTGGGTGAAGGGCAAGGTTGCTGATATTGTAGCCGAAGCGGATGGCAGCGTGACCCTGATCGCTGAAAATGCTGTGACCGGTGAAAAAATCAAGGAAACGGTCGATTTGGCCATTCTTGCCACCGGGATGGAGCCTGCGGCCAAGGCCCAGGCTGCAGCGCTTGGACTTTCAGTTGACAGCAATGGATTTATTCTGGCCGATGCGAATGGCGGGATGGTTTCCGCCGGTTGCGCCAAAAAGGCAGCCGACGTCGTAACCTGTGGCCAGAGTGCAACGGCAGCCGCCATGAAAGCTATTCAAGCGTCCAGGAGGTAAGGTGAATGGATAAAAAATACGGTGCATATATCTGCACAGGTTGTGGTATAGGAGATGCCCTCGACATTGCGGCGCTGACAAAGGCGGCAAAAGAGAACGGCATGGAGGCCAAGATTCACGAGGCGCTTTGTAGTGCGGCTGGCCGTGAGTTGATTGAAAACGACATCGCCAACGACGGGGTGAATACCGTGGTTGTTTGTGCCTGTTCCCCCAGGGTCATGAAAGACGAGTTTAATTTTGGGGATGATAAGTACGTCACCCGAGCCAACCTGCGCGAAGGCGTTGCTTGGTGTGTAGAGGAAGTTACAGAGAAGCACACTGCCGAGAAGGTGAAGGAATTCGCCACCGAAAAGGGCCAGGACTATGTGCGCATGGCATGTGTTCAGGCTAAAAAAGGTGATGTGCCTGATCCTTACAAGCTTGAAACCCTGAACAGGAAGATTCTGGTCATGGGTGGTGGTATTGCCGGCATGACTGCGGCCATGGACGCGGCCAAGGCAGGGTATGCAGTGACGATTATTGAAACCCAGAATAAATTGGGCGGTAAGGCCCTGGGCTGGCGGAAACAGTTCCCCACCGCAGCTCCGTGGACCGAGCTGGAAGAGCCCACTGTGTCGGCTATGGTTGCTGCGGTTCAGGCCGAGGCAGGGATCACCCTGAAGACATCCACGGAAGTTGCCCGTATCGCCGGGGCTCCTGGCGCTTACAAGGTAACCTTGAAGGCTGCAGGCACCAAAAGCGAGTGGGATGCCCCGAAAAAAGTCGGTGTTGATGAGCAGGACAAAATCTCCAAAGGCGAGATGGAAGATCCGAACGCAGGGCTACAACCTTATATGAAAGACGATGCTGCTGCCGAAGATTTTGGCGCGGTTGTTCTGGCCACGGGCTGGAATCCGGCAGATGTTTCCGAATATGCCCATCTCGGCTATGGAAAGTTGAAAGGCGTGGTTACCAACGCCGAGTTTGAAAAACTTGCCAAGACCGGCAAGGTCCCGGCCAATGTTGCTTTTGTTCAAAGCCCAGGTGGCGCTGAGCATGATCAGGATTTTCCTTATTGCAACTCTGTAACAAGCATGGTTGCTTTAAAGCAGGCCCAGTATGTCCGAGAAGACAATGCGGAAGGCAAGGCCTATGTCCTGTATCAGCACATGCGGACTCCGGGAAATATGGAGATGTTTTACAAGGGTGCCCAGAATAACGACGGCATTTTTATGACCAAAGCCACAGTGACCCAGGTTGAAGAATCCGGTAGCGGTCTGGCAGTTCACCTGAAGGACACCCTGCTCAATGAGGATGTTACCCTGAATGTGGATATGGTTGTTTTGGCTGCCGGTATGGTGCCTACCACCTCCGACAAGCCGACCATCAATCTTGCCTATCGTCAGGGGCCTGCTTTCCTTGATCTGGAATTGTTTGACGGATACGCTGATTCTCATTTTATATGTTTCCCTTACGAAACTCGTAGAACTGGTGTTTATGCCTGTGGCGGTGTGCGCAAGGCGATGAACATGGAAGAAACCATTGATGACGCATGCGGTGCTGCGCTCAAGGCGATTCAGTCCATCGAATCTGCGGATCGCGGTGTGGCAGTGCATCCCCGTTCCGGTGACGGAACATATCCTGAATTCTTCTTTCAGCGCTGTACTCAGTGTAAGCGTTGCACGGAAGAGTGTCCGTTTGGCGCCCTTGATGATGATGAGAAGGGAACCCCCAAGCCCAACCCAACCCGGTGCCGTCGTTGTGGTACCTGTATGGGCGCATGTCCCGAGCGGATTATCGGCTTCAAGAACTACAATATTGACCAAGTCGGTTCCATGGTTAAGTGTATTGAGGTGCCGGATGATGATGAGGACAAGTTGCGCATCATCGTTTTTGCCTGTGAAAACGACGCCTACCCCGCATTGGATATGGCAGCCATGCGTAAGCTTCCGCAGAATGCTCTTATCCGGGTCGTTTCTGTCCGTTGCCTTGGCTCAGTGAATATGGCTTGGATCAAGGATGCTCTTTCTGCTGGTATGGATGGCGCGCTCCTCCTTGGGTGCAAGTTCGGGGATGATTACCAGTGTCACTTTGTCAAGGGCAGTGAACTGGCCGATAAGCGTATGGCCAACATCGGCGAAACCCTGGGTAGCCTCGGTCTTGAACCTGAGCGGTGTGCGGTACGGCAGATTGCCATTAACGAGTACAATAAAGTTGATGAAGTCATTAACGAATTCGTTGAAGCGATCGTTGACCTTGGCCCGAACCCCTTCAAGGGTTTTTAAGGTCGATCAAGCACGGAAAATATCGTTCAGCAGGCCTCTGCGCCTGCTGAACGATTGAGTTTTTGAAGGGATGCGCTTTGCGCATGAGTCATGGGTCAGTGTGAGCTGACATTTTGAGGGAGAAATACTGGAGGCGTGTTATGGCTGAAGGAATGAGGGTTGAACCTGATTTAGAGTTTATAAAGTATTTGAAAAATGCCGGCGGAGACACCTTGAAGAAGTGTTATCAATGTGCCACCTGTTCGGTTGTCTGTCCGTTGTCCACTGATACAAAGCCTTTCCCCAGAAAGGAGATGATCTGGGCGCAGTGGGGCCTCAAGGACAAATTGGTTGCTGATCCTGATGTCATGCTCTGCCATCAATGCGGCGACTGTACTGCCTATTGTCCCCGTGGCGCCAAGCCCGGCGATGTTCTTGGCGCTATCCGGGCCTATGCTTACACCCATTATGGTTTCCCCTCCGGTTTGGCCAAGCTGGTGAGCAAGGGTAGCAACCTGCCGCTCATTATTGCCCTGCCGGCCCTGGTGATCATGGCGGTGTGGTGGTTGTCCGGCGGCATGTCTTTGCCTGCGGCTGACGCCATTGATTTTGGCATGTTTTTTGATTCCCACAAGGATCACCCGACCCTTATCGCTGGGCTGACCCTGAATGTTTTGCTCATCGATGCTATTTTTGTTCCAGCCCTGGGCTTTGCGGTATTCGCCGCCTACAAAGGGGTCTCGAGCATGTGGCGTGATATGGCCGCACAGCTTGAGGTGAAGTCGGAATTTCGCCCGTCGGCCATGCAGTTTGTCACCGAGTTTCTGGTGCCATCGGTCAAGGAGATCCTGTCTCACAAGCGGTTCAAGGAGTGCGGCGCGAATTTGAACAGGGTGAACGGACATCTTCCCCTGGTCTTGTCATTTATCGGGCTGTTCGTTGTGACCACCTACGGGATGATTCGCAAGGATATCCTCGGGATGTTTATTGAAGGGATGCATGGCCCGATTCCCCTCGCGGACCCCTTCAAGTTGCTGGCCAATATCAGCGCCATTGCCTTGATTGTCGGAGTGGGCATCCTTTGGATGAACCGCGCTCACACGGAAGAGGAAAACAATGCCACCCCGACGTTTTATGACTGGTTCTTGATTGTCGAGATCATGACTGTCGGCATAACCGGACTTTCCGCGGAACTGACCCGGTTGATCGGCATCCCTGTTCTGGCGTATCTTTTTTATTACATGCACCTGGTGGTCGTGTTGATGTTGTTCATGTACCTGCCATATTCGAAACTTGCTCACATGGTATATCGGACATTTGCCATGGCCTTTGAGAGATACCGCGAAAGCGGTTTTGCCAAAAAGATAGAAGAGTAAGCGAACCGTATTGTATCAATCAGGCACTCTGCTTTGTGGTGGAGTGCCTGATTGTGTTTTGCCTTTTTGCCAATGTCTGCGTTTGCCAAAAAATAAGTTGATATTTCGGAATGAAGCGATTAGTATTGCCCGTCTTATCAAGCTGGCGTAGCTCAATTGGTAGAGCAGCTGATTTGTAATCAGCAGGTTGCGGGTTCGAGTCCCATCGTCAGCTCCACCGATGCGAAGCTGGCGATTGCTTGATATTAAGGATTGATTGGCCGCCACCGTGCGGCCTTGTGGTTTTCGTGGAGGGGTTCCCGAGTGGCTAAAGGGAACAGACTGTAAATCTGTCGGCAATGCCTTCGGAGGTTCGAATCCTCCCCCCTCCACCATTAAGGATTATGGTGGGAACGCGGCAAAAGAAAAATAGTTGCCGTTATATTCCTGCTTTTTTATCTGGTTAGCGATACGTGAAAGCGGGGATAGCTCAATTGGTAGAGCATCAGCCTTCCAAGCTGAGGGTTGCGGGTTCGAGACCCGTTTCCCGCTCCAGTGATGGCACAAATACCTGGCTCAGCGATCGGGTGAGCAAACTGGCTTCTTTTTTGTTTGGACTGTTTGGCTGCCCACGTGGCTCAGTAGGTAGAGCACTTCCTTGGTAAGGAAGAGGTCACCGGTTCGAATCCGGTCGTGGGCTCCATTTTTTTTGTAATTTCAAACAGTATTAGGTTTGGGAAGTTAAGCGTAACCGTTGAGAAATCTGGGCTGAGGAGGAAAGGACATGGCAAAAGAGAAATTTGAGCGCAAGAAACCGCATGTAAATATTGGGACGATCGGCCACATCGATCATGGTAAGACCACCCTGACCGCAGCCATTACCCGGGTGTTGTCCACCAAGGGTTTCGCCAAGG
>JAPLJH010000079.1 GCA_026388695.1 Deltaproteobacteria bacterium
GGGTCTTTTTTTGCGGGGCTCGCGGGTGGTCTGGCTCATGGTTGTGTTTGTCCGGGATTATTTTCAGGCGATGTGGGCCTGGACCGCAGCGGTTTTGTCGCCCAACTTCACCTCTTTGTCGCGCCGCTCGTCGAGCACCAACTGGGTCACGACCCGCTGTGCCCCGTGGGCAAAGGGCAGGGCATGCAGCCGGGCAGCCAGGGCAAGAAGCGCCTGGGGTTCGCCCTCGATGATCGTCCCCATGTCGGTCAGGGTATGGGGGACGCCTTCTCTCTGCAACGCCAGCTCAATCTCGGCCACGTATTGACCCACGCTGGGGGTTTTGGTACCCAGGGGGATGATGGTCAGCTGCATGATTGCCATGGCTCTTTCTCTAACAGGTGTTGCAAATGAAAAAAAGAAAATAACGCAGAGAGGCAATGGGTGCAAAATAAAAAGGCTTTATTCGTGCTCTTTGCTCTGGAAGCTCTCGATCTGGGCGGAGAGTTCGTCGTCCAGCGCGTCCGGGTTCTCGGAATTGTAGTAGAGGATATTTTTCAGATGGAAAAAACTGTCCAGGTCCATCTCGTAAAAGTGCAGGGCCAGACCATCCTCTCCCACCCGAACCACGGTGCCCTTCATCTTCAGGCTCAGATGGCTGGTTGAGCCCACCAGCCGCAAGGTGACCAGGCAGTTTTCCCCGATCTTGTGTCCGGTAACGCCAAGGACGAAGACCCCTTTGAGACTCAGGTCCTCGGTTTCGCACTCCGCATGGCTTTGATCCGGAAAATCCAGGCCGATAATGACCTGAAACGGCACTCTGCTGTTTTTGCGCTTGTTTTCCATGGGAGACCCTCTTGTCCTGTGGCGTGGGTTGCCTGCTTTACGCAGCGATCCTATTCCGGCATGAAGAGAAAACCCTCTCGTTCGAGTAACTGGCTGATGTTCAGTAACTGCAGCTCTTGGTCTTCCTCGAATCGGGCGAGACCAAAAATGTCGCCATTTTTTGCCCGAGTCAGGGAGAGCAAAGGAGGCGTTTCCTGTTCAAGGCGGCGGCAGAAAATCACCCCGTGCCAGTTTCCGTTGCTGACCACCACCAGCATAGTGGCCTCCTCGTCGGGGATGTCAGAAAGGCCCAAGCCCTGGGGAATCATGAGGGGCAGGAGCAGTTTTTTTAGCTTGCCGTTTTTGAGCTGAGCAAGGGGGCCTTTCATCTGGCCGGACAGGCGGCGAAACCAGCTCCCCAGGTCCTTCAGGGGAATCTGGCTGCTTTGGATATATTTCTTTCTCTTTTTGGGAGAGAGCGGTTTGATCAGGGCGATGGATTCTTCGGCAATGGCCAGGGACAGCTTGCCGATGGTGATGGCGCGGATCATGGCCCCAGGCTGGATTGGTAAGGGTTTTGCCTCCGCAGCCTTGGCTTGTCCGGGAATCTTGGCCGCAGGGCCTTGCTCGCTTGTGGCTTGGGTCAGCGTTGGGATGGCATCGTCCAAGGAAATCGGCTCTTCCCAGGAGTCGACCAACTCGGCAGATGACCCTGCTGGCCTGGGCGTGGCTCCCTTTTCTGCGGCTACCTTTTCCTTGAGCTTGGTGAATTTGCCGTATACCCTTTTGAACACCTCGGCATCTCGGTCCGGGTCGAATTTGCCGTCCTCATACATGTTGACCACGTGGGCCATGGTTTCCTTGAGGAAATCGACGAACTCAGGGGGGATTTGCTCCTGACGTTTCTGGGCGTAGAGCAGAATGCTGTCCGCCATGGTAAGAATGGCCAGGGCGTTTTTCCTGGTGTTGAAGCGGTTTTTCAGGCAGGTAAAGGCCGCCTGCAGGGGCTCGATTTTTCTGGGCGACAGGCTCCAGTCCTGGGAAAGGATCTCTGTTTTTAGTTTCTGAATGGATTCGTCGAGGGAAAGAATCACCGGTAATACTCCACAGCCATTGGCTTTATAAAGGGAACTGTTCAGCAGCACCACATCTGCGTTGTCATCACCCTGCTCATGTGCGAAAGCACACTTTGCAGGCCTCTTCCTAGCATCTGCGGTGCTGCTGAACAGTTCCAAAAGAGACAAGAACCCCTGTAGACTGTGGGGCGTCGGTCTTGCTCGGGTAATTCTTTCATCCCAGTCAGGGGTGATGATCTTTTCAGGTCAAGCTGGGCCAATGGCCTATTGTGACTGGAAATTTTGTAGAGTACTATAGCAGAAATTTCTGCGGTTTGGCAACAGGCAGTTCCGTGGTGGCCTGGTAAAAAATCCCCGAGTCGGGCAAGGAAACACGACGCATGGTTGAGAATACGGTTTCTATTTTTGTCGCCCTGTTCGGGGCTCTGGTGGGCAGCTTTCTCAACGTGGTCATCGTCCGGCTGCCCGAGGAAGGCGCCTCTGTTGTTTTTCCAGCCTCCCATTGCCCGGCCTGCAAAAAGGATATTGCCTGGTACGATAACATCCCCTTAGTGAGTTTTCTTGTGCTGCGCGGCAAGTGTCGGCAGTGCGGGGTGCGGATATCCTGGCGCTATCCCCTGGTTGAGGCGGCCATGGCGTTTTTGTCCCTGGCCCTGTACCAGCACTTTGGCCTTACCCTGCTCTTCCCCATCTATTTTGTCTTTTGTGCCGCCCTCATTGCCGTGATCTTCATCGACCTTCAGCACCAGATCATTCCCGATGTGATCAGCCTGCCCGGCGTTGTCCTCGGGTTTACCCTTTCCTTTATCAACCCATTCGTCACCTGGCAGGACGCCGGGTTGGGGGTTTTGTTCGGAGGAGGGAGCTTTTATCTGGTGGCCCTCACCTACTATCTACTCACCAAGCGGGAAGGCATGGGCGGCGGCGACATCAAGCTGCTGGCCATGATCGGCGCTTTCTTGGGCTGGCAGTCCTTGCCCTTTGTGGTGTTCGGCAGCTCGGTGATGGGGGTGGTGGCGGGCGTCTGGGCCATGATCGAACAGCGCAAGGGCGGCAAGACCGTGATCCCCTACGGGCCATTTCTGGCTATGGCGGCCCTGCTCTATCTCTTCTTTCGGCAGGAGATTCTCTTTCTCTTTGTCCGCTATATCCTGCACGGCTGATAGCTGAGAGCCTACAAAAGGTTCTCTTTCTTGAGATATACCTGAAGGATGGAGATGGCGGCCGGGGTGATCCCGGAGATCCGCGCGGCCTGGCCCAGGGTTCGGGGCTGGATCTTGGTGAGTTTTTCCACCACCTCACGGGAAAGGCCGGACATGCTCTGGTAGGGGAGGTCCCCCGGCAGGAGCACGGACTCCATGCGGCGGAAGCGGTCCACCTGCTCGCTTTGCCGTTCGATGTAGCCCTGGTATTTGATGGCCAGTTCGACCTCACGGGTCACCTCTTCCTCGGGTCGCGGCAGGGTGAGGCCGAGGAGCTGGGTCACGGCGGCAAGATCCATTTCCGGCCGCCGCAAAAGGTCGGCTGCGCTCACCACGGTTTTGAGGGTGGCGCTGCCCATGGCCACCAAGCGATCGTTCAGTTCCTGCTTGGGCCGGATCGTGGTGGTGTTGAACAGGGCAAGGGTTTCCTCAATGGCCTGTCTCTTGGCAACAAACAATCTGTAGGTCTCGTCGGTCACCAGGCCCAAGTCGCGGCCAATCTCCCCCAGCCGCAGGTCGGCATTGTCTTCCCGCAACAGCAGCCGGTATTCCGCCCTGGAGGTAAACAGTCGGTACGGTTCTTTGGTGCCCTTGGTCACCAGGTCGTCGATCAACACCCCGGTGTAGGCCTGGGAGCGGTCCAGGATCAGGGGCTCCTCCTCGCGCACATACTTCACCGCGTTGATCCCGGCAATCAGCCCCTGGGCCGCGGCCTCTTCGTAGCCGGAGGTGCCGTTGATCTGTCCGGCCAGAAACAGGCCTTTGATTCTTTTTGTTTCCAGGGAGGGATGCAGCTCCAGCGGATCGACATAATCGTATTCAATGGCATAGCCGGGCCGGATGATGGCGACATTCTCCAGCCCCTTGATGCTGCGGAGCATGGCGGTCTGCACATCCATGGGGAGGCTGGTGGGCAGGCCGTTGGGGTAGATCTCCACCGTGTCCAGCCCTTCCGGCTCCAGGAAGACCTGATGGCGCTCTTTTTCCGGAAAACGCATAACCTTGTCTTCCACCGAGGGGCAATACCTGGCCCCAACCCCTTCGATGATCCCGGTGTACATGGGAGAGCGGTCGGTGCCGGCCCGGATGATTGCATGGGTGGTGGGGTTGGTGTAGGTGACATGGCAGGGCCGCTGCGGCAGCACCGGCTGCTTGCCCCGGTTGCTAAAAGAAAAGAGGTTGGGCGGCTCGTCGCTGTACTGGGCTTCGAGGTCCGTGTAATTGATGGTGGTGGAGTCGAGGCGCGGGGTGGTCCCGGTTTTCATCCTGCCCATGGTAAAGCCCAGCTCTTTGAGGTGCAGGGGCAGCTTCAGCGAGGGGACGTCGCCCATGCGGCCGGCGGGGAAATTTTTCAGACCGATATGGATCAGGCCGTTTAAGAAGGTGCCGGTGACGATAACCACGGCCCGGGCGGTGATCTCTTCTTCGAGAGAAGTGACCACCCCGGCGATTGCCCCGTCTTTTATAAGCAAACGGTCGGCAATGCCCTGCCGGATATGGAGATTTTCCTGCTGCTCCAGCACCGACTTCATCCGCAGCCGGTAGAGGAGCCGATCGGCCTGGGCCCGGGAAGACCAGACAGCCGGGCCTTTTCGGGTGTTGAGGCGGCGGAACTGGATGCCGGTGGCGTCGATGTTTTTCGCCATCTCCCCGCCGAGGGCGTCGATCTCCTTGACCAGATGCCCCTTGGCCAGGCCGCCGATGGCCGGGTTGCAGCTCATGGCCCCGATGGTGTCCACGTTGACCACCAGCACTGCGGTGCGGCAGCCCATGCGGGCTGAGGCCAGAGCGGCTTCGCAGCCAGCATGGCCCGCGCCGATTACGATGACGTCGTATTGAAATGAGGTTGGCATGGTTGTGAGTGCTTTTGGGGTGTTCTCGTTTTTGCTCAGGAGCGGCCTGGTGCTGCCCCTGAAAAGTCTCGGATTATAGCGGGGTTGACAGGAATATGCAAATCAACCGTCTGTGCGCCACCAGATGAGCGCCCAGCGGGGCGGGGTCTGCCTGGCTAACTGCCAGGAGTTGTCGGCGGTTTGGCTTAAGTGCGCATCCACATAGGCAGCCAGGTGTTCCTCTTCCACGGCGGTAAGATCATCCACCATCCAGCGGTAGGATTGCAGAGCCTCTTCCCGGGAGGTGTAGGTTCGTGTGCTGTCCAGGCTGAGGAAATCAACCCGGGCCTGGATGCCAAGGGTGTAGAGGATGTTGAGCGTGAAGATGTAATCCGGGCCGGGCTCGAAATCGCGGCCAATGGCAGCAAAAAGATCTGGATCAAAAGGGCCGGCTCCCACCCGGTCCACCACATAGACCGCCCTGCTGGCCCAATCGTTCAGCTTACGCAATGCCCCTTTCAGATCGTCCACCGACAGGGAGCGTGAGGCTATGGCCACCTCATGGCGAGCAATTCCCAACGCCTGCCAGTCATCGGTCCAGGAACCCTGGACGGTGGTGATGTTTTTTAACCCTGCGTTCTTGGCCTGTTTGTCCAGCTCCCCAAGCATGGCGGCGGAATAGTCCAGGGCCGTTACCTGGCGCACCTGGCTGGCCAAGGGAATGGCCAGGGTGCCGGGGCCGCAGCCGACATCGAGCACACTCCACTCCGGTTCGATCTGGAGATGGGCCAGAAATTGGGCGACAAAGGGCGAGTCGAGGTTGCGCTCGGCAAACCCGGCGGCTCGCCGGTCCCAGTCGCTGCTTTTCTTCTTTTTCCAGGACTTGTGGGCTCTGGATTCGAGCCACATGGCGTCCCAGTTGATATCCTGATAGCGCATCGTGCGTTTCATTAGCCTCGGCGGGTGAGCCGGTTGACGATGATGGTCAGCTCTTTGTCGTCGCTGCGCATCTTGCGGGCGTTGGTCGCGATCTCGTATTCCTTCTCCGCCAACCGGAGAAACTTGGGTAGGCTTTGTCTGCGGGCATCGTGGGCCAGGTAGATGACGCCCTGGTCTGCCAGCAACGAGCGGAAGATGTTCAAAAGCGGGGCGAAAAACTCTTCCCGAAAGAGAATCTCCGCACCGATGAGGGTGTCGAAGCGCGGTAGGTCGGGTGGTTTCAGCCAGTCGAGCATCCGGCATTCCACCCCTTTGAGTCCGGTGGCTGCGGCGCTGACCCGTTGAAAATCAAGGATGTGGGGCTCATAGTCGGTCAGGGTCACCCGGTAGCCGGCCAAGGCAGCGGCAAGACCTGGGGCGCCAAGGCCGGCGCCGAGTTCGAGCAGGGTCTGCCCTTCTCTGGTCGGCGGGTTGGTGAGCATGAGGTCCGCCAGAACCATGGCGGCTTCCCAAAGCTTCACCCAGAAGGGGAAGCTTTCCACATCTGCGAAGGGATCTTTTCCGCCCAAAAGCGGTTCCAGATCGGTGACCTGCAGCAACTGGATTTCCTTGCCGCGCAGATGGAGTGGCTCAAAGTCCACCTTGTAGTTTTTGCGGATTTCCCGGAGGCGGGCATACTGTTTTTCAGGAAGCTGCGTAGGATCCATGAGGGTCTCCAGAGCGGCGAAAAATGCCGGTGCGGTTCATCGTTGCAGGAAAAGGGCGATAAAGACCAGGGCCGCGAGCAGGAAGCGGTAGTAGGCGAAAATGGCAAAGCTTCTGGCCCGGATGTATTGCATGATAAAGGAAATGAACAGGTAGCCGGAGATGGCGGCGGCCAGAAAGCCCGTGGCATAGAGAATCCCTTGCCCGTCCAGCATGCCATTTTTGACGATCTTGGGAATTTCGTGCACCCCAGCGCCAAAGATGATGGGGGCGGAAAGCAGAAAGGAAAAGCGGATCGCCGCCTGCCGGGTGAGTCCCATGGCAAGGCCGCAGGTGATGGTGCTGCCGCTCCGCGACACGCCAGGGATGATGGCGCAGGCCTGGGAAAGGCCGATGAGCAGGGCATTGGGCAGGGTTATTTTTTCAAAATTGCGGGTGTGTTTGCCTGCCCGGTCGGCAAGGAGGAGCAAGAGCCCGGCTCCGGCCAGCGCTGTCGCCACCATGGCGGGGTGCCGGAAATAGTTTTCTGCGGCTTTGCCCAGCAAGAGCCCGGCCAAGGCGCCTGGCACAGTGGCAATGGCGATGAAAAGAGCCATCTTGCGCAACCGCTGTGTTTCTGCGGGCTCAGGGTGCAGGCCAAGGACGGCCTTGCCCATCTGCCAAAAATCATTCCGAAAATAGGCGAGGATTGCCAAGAGGGTGCCAAGGTGCAGGGCCACGTCAAAGGCCAGGTCGGATTCCTGGGCGCCGAGAAAATAATGGGCCAGGGCCAGGTGGCCGGAGCTGGAGACGGGCAGAAATTCTGTGGCGCCCTGGAGGATGCCGAAGATGATCGCTTCAATGAGGTTCATGGGATGGCACTATACGAAAGGGAGGCGAAAAAGTAAATACCGATGGGCTGCGAGGTGGCGGAATAAAAAAGCCCGGCCAGAGGCCGGGCTTTTGCTGACCAAAACTTCGGTCTGGCAAGGGAATTAGCAGCCCTCAACAGCCTTCTTCTTGGGAGCGATCTTGCCGTCTTTTACGGTAACCTTGTCGCCAACCTTGGCGGTGCCTTCTACGGTGGAAACAGCGCCGGCGCAATCTACGGTTACCTTGGTGCCCTCAACTGCGGTTACTTTGCAGTCAGCAGCAAAAGATACCGCTGCGGTGCTTGCTACGAATGCAACTGCCATTGCCAAAGAAATCATCTTCTTGCTCATCTTCATCTCCTCCTAAGTATTATTTGGGAATATCCTGTTATCCGAAACAGGAAATAATGAATCACCGTTCAGTAAATATACGACAGGAGCACAGGATGTCAACCGGAAAGTTGCTCCTATTATTTGAGGATGGCGTTGAGGTCGTTTACCAGGGTCTGGTGGTCGACATAGCCGTCGTAGCGCTTGACCACATTGCCTTCCTTGTTCACCAGAAACGAGGTGGGGATGCCGAGGATGCCGCCAAAGGCGGTGGGGGTTTCCGAATCGCTCAGCAGAACGGGATAGTTGATCTCCATTTTCTGGGCGAATTTGTCAACCAGGGATGCCCCACCCTGGTCGGTGGAGATGCCGATCACGGTGAAGCCCTTTGGCCCGAACTCCTTCTGGAGTTTGATAAAATCCGGGATCTCTTTGCGGCAGGGAGGGCACCAGGTGGCGAAGAAATTGATCAGCATCGCCTGGCCTTGGTAGCCGCTGGATTTGACCGTGGCCCCGTCTTTTACCGAAGGCAGGGTGAAGGCTGGCATCTTGGTGGCCGCTTGGGCAGCACCGGCCATCAGGCCGAAAAGGGCAAGGGTGATGGTCAGAAGGCGGGCTTTCGCCGCCAGGGATTTCATGATCTGCATGGACTTCTCCTCGATAAATGGTTGCCACCGGCACGAACGTAACATCTTCCCGAAACAGAGTTTGTTTACCCGTTTTTTACGGGAAACAAAAGGGGAAATATCGGCCCGGCGGCTTCCGGGGTCAGGAGGGCATGGCCCCCTGGCGAAGACGCTCGCCACGGGCGGAGATCACGACCTCCTGCACTGGGATGTTTTGGCCGGAGCGGGAAAGAGCTTGGGAAACAATATGGCGCATGTTGCCGCAGCAGGGCACCTCCATGATGGCCATGGTGATGCTCTTGATCCCGGCCGAGGCAAAGATTTCCGTGAACCGCTGGATGGAGCTTTCCACCTCGTCAAACTTCGGACAGCCAAGCATGACCACCTTGCCGCTGAGCAGATCGCGGTGAAACTCCGGATAGGCCACGGGCACGCAGTCGGCCGCGATCAGGAGGTCGGCCCCTTTGAGAAAGGGCGCGCTGGGCGGCACCAGACGGATCTGCACCGGCCAGTGGCTCAGCGCCGAGCCGGTGGCAGAGCCAAGCTGAATCGGGACATTGGCCGATTGGCAGGGGGTGGCAGGGGCGAAGGTCTGCAATCTGGCCGAGGGGCAGCCGCCAACCAGCGGAGTTGGGTGGGCCTGTGCCGTCTCTCGATGGCTGAGCAGTTCTTCCACCGCCTCTTCGTCAAAATCTTCCGCCTCCCGCTCGATGATGCGCAGGGCTCCGGTGGGGCAATGGCCCAGGCAGGCGCCCAGGCCGTCGCAATATTTTTCCGCAAGCATTCTGGCCTTGCCGTCCACGATTTGCAGGGCGCCTTCCGCGCAGTTGATAATGCACTCGCCGCAGCCGTTGCAGAGGTTTTCGTCTATCTCAATAATCTTTCGCATTATCTTCATGGCTTTCTCCATTATCCCTTGAGCAGCACCTTGGCTGCCAGGGCGGCTCCTGCCTTGGTAAGAAAGGAGCGGTCGATGATCTTTTGCAGATGCGCGGGCGGGGTGGGTGCATCCTTCTGTTTTTCTTCCAGGTTGGTGATCAGGTCCGCATCGTAGAGCACCTTGAAGTTCATGGTCTCCTCTGGCCTCGGCACATGGTGGTGGCCGATGATGTCGCAGACCTCGTCGATGAGGGGCTGCGGCGCGCCCAAAGCGGTAAGGATATCCCTAGCCACCGGCGGGCCCTCGATATGCTGGTATTTGGGCGACGAGCTGTTGTGCTTGCGTTCACCCTCCTTGATGCCGATGTCGTGGAGATAGGCGGTGATCTCCACCACCGCCGGGTTGCACTCTTCCTGCGCGGCGATATTCATGGCGTGGCGGGCCACCCGGCTGGCGTGGCCGATGCGGCGAAAATCGTCGCCAAAGTAGCGCTTCATCTCCACGGCCACCCGTTCCTTGAGCACCTCCTGCTTCTTGGCCAGCAGCTCCGGGGGCAAAGAGCCCAGGCACTGCGCGGCATAGGGGCAGTACGAAGCGCAGCCGAAGTCGTTGTTGGGGTTGAGCATCTTGGTGCCGCACTTGCCGCATTTGCGGCTGGAGTCGTCCTTGAAAAATTCGACGCTGCTCCCGCATTTCGGGCAGGTTGCCTCGAAAACGGCGTTGGCGTCCCAGTAGCGGCTGTCCTGGCCGGGGCATTGCATGGTAATCTCCTTCGTAACTGTCCAGCAACACCACATCTGCTTTGTCATCGGCCTGCTCATGAGCAATAGCACACTTCGCAGGCCTCTTCCTCGCATCTGTAGCGCTGCTGAACAGTTACTCTCTTTTTGTAGCTAAGATCAGGCCGCGGAGGGAGGGCCGCAGTTTGATCCGTTTTCTTATCCGAGAATGGCTTTCAAATCCTCGGCCGGGGTGGTTACCGGCTTGATGGCAAAATTTTTCACCAGCACATCCAGCACGTTGGGGGTGATGAATGCGGGCAGGGTGGGTCCGAGCCGGATGTTTTTGATCCCCAGATTGAGCAGGGTCAGGAGGATGACCACCGCCTTCTGCTCGTACCAGGAAAGCACCAGGGAGAGCGGCAGGTCGTTGACCCCGCACTCAAAGGCGCCGGCAAGGGCCACGGCGATCTGGATGGCCGAGTAGGCATCGTTGCACTGGCCTACATCGAGCAGCCGGGGGATGCCGCCGATATCGCCCAGTTTCTTGTCGAAAAAGCGGAACTTGCCGCAGGCCAGGGTCAGCACCATGCAGTCCGAGGGGATCTGTTCCACCAGCTCGGTGTAGTAGTTGCGCCCGGGCTTGGCGCCGTCACAGCCGCCCACCAGAAAGAAGTGGCGGATGGCCTTGGACTTGACCGCGGCGATGACCTTGTCTGCCACGCCCAGAACGGTGTTTCTGGCAAAACCCACCAGGACCGAATCCTTGTCCACCGTGTCGGTGAAGCCGGGCAGAGCCAGGGCTCGGTTGATAACCGGGCTGAAATCTTTGTTCTCGCCGATATGCGCCACCTCGGGCCAACCAACCAGGCCGGTGGTGAAAACGTTGGCCTTGTAAGAGTCAAGGGGCTTCTGGATGCAGTTGGTGGTGAAAAGAATGGCCCCGGGAAATTCGGGCATCTCCTTATGTTGGTTTTGCCAAGCCGTGCCGAAGTGGCCGTAAAAATGGCTGTGCTTTTTCAGCTCGGGATAGCCATGGGTGGGCAGCATCTCGCCGTGGGTGTAGATGTTGATCCCCTTGCCCTTGGTCTGCTCCAGAAGCATGGCCAGGTCCTTGAGGTCATGGCCGGTGACCAGGATGCACTTGCCGGGGATATGCCCCAGCGGTACCGGGGTGGGGACCGGATGGCCGTAGGTGCCGGTGTTGCCCGCATCAAGCAGCTCCATGGCCTTGAGGTTTACCTCGCCGCATTTCAGGGCCAGGCCAACCAACTGGTCCAGGCCAAGGTCCTTGCGGGTCAGCTCACCCATTGCCTCATGGACGTAAGCATAGACCGTGTCGTCTTCCTTGCCGAGGATGGCGGCATGGTCGGTGTAGGCAGCAAGGCCGCGCAGCCCGTACATGGTGATCTGCTTCAAGGATTGCAGGTCCGGGTTGGCGTCCAGGGTGTTGATGAAGTTCAGGGCCGCTCCCTGGGCTTCCAGGCCGGCCAGGGAATCAGCGGGAGTAAAGGTGAGTGCCGGGGCGGTGGACTCGATCGTGCCCCCCGCAGCCAGAACCTTTGCCTTCAAAGACTCACGCAGCTCGACGGTCTTGCGGATCAGAACCTCGAAACGGCTCGGATCAAAATCCACGTTGGTGAGACAGGAAAAAATCGCCTCGCAGGTAAAGCGGTCAATGGCGTTGTCCGCAACCCCGATTTTGCGGCCGGCAACGGCCACCAGGCTCAGGCCCTGGACAGCATGGGTCAGCAGGTCTTCCAGTCCAGCGAGGGGTTCGGTTTTTCCACAGACTCCCGTGACGGTACATCCGGTTCCCTTTGCGGTTTGTTCACATTGGTTGCAAAACATGGCGATTCTCCTTGGTTGTGAGGTAAAGGCTGATGTAACCCGTATTGGTGCGTTTGTTAAGGAGACTATAGCGATAATTATCCCCCCGGGCGTTGACTTAAATCAAGAAGAAAGATATTTCTTGTCCGGTTTGATTTTTTCTTCTTTAGGGCGCGGCGAACAGCCGAAAGCTGAATACTGACGGCGGAAAACAAAAAATAAGCATGAAAAATGTCGCCTTGCGGTTTAGAGTTACGGGCGCATAGGCATCTTTTTTCATTCTTTATAATATGGCAGAGGTGGCATGGAATATCTCTTGGTTCTCGGTTCGTATCTCATCGGTTCAATCCCGTTTGGCCTGGTCTTGGGTAAAGTGGCAGGCGTTGACGTGCGCGCCGCAGGCAGCGGCAACATCGGCGCCACCAATGTTGCCCGCCTGGTCGGGAAAAAACTCGGGGGGCTCACCCTGGTCTGCGATGCGCTCAAGGCTATTCTGCCGATGTTGGTTGCGGCTTGGCTGCTTGAGCATGACAGTCGCCGGGAACTATGGGTGGCGCTCTGCGGCGGCGCGGCTTTTCTTGGGCATCTCTACCCGTTGTATCTGAGATTCCGGGGCGGCAAGGGTGTGGCCACGGCGCTGGGCATTTTTCTCTATCTTGCGCCGGTGGCCGCAGTGATCGATCTGCTGATCTTTGTCGGGGTGGTCTACAACTGGGGATACGTGTCCTTGGGCTCGCTCACCGCAGCCTTGATGCTGCCGGGGTTGGTCTGGCTGCTGACCGGCTCGCTGAGCAAGTCCGTGCTGGCTTTGGCGATCGGGGTGTTGATCTGGGTCAAGCACCGGGACAACATCGTGCGGCTCATGCAGCATGAGGAAAAGAGTTGGAGAAAAGATACGCCGGATCAGGACGATCATGACCAACGATGAATGGAAAAAAATCCTGGCGGCCAAGGATCTTTTGGGCCTGCCGGATCAGGCGACCCTGGCGGAGATAAAAAAGGCCTTTCGTCGGCTATCCAAGGAGCACCATCCCGATCTTGCCCAGGACAAGCCAGAGGGGCAGAGGCTGGAGATGCACCGGCTTACCGAGGCCTGTCAGATTTTGCTGGAATACGCGAAAAAGTACAAAATTCCCCTGGTGCCTGGGGAGGATCAGCCCCTTGAGGGGGAAGATTGGTGGATGGAGCGGTTTGGGGATGATCCCCTGTGGGGTCCGGGCCGCAGTACATAATTTGCTGATTATCAAGTAATCTCAGCAGCCAGAAGAATGCGTTTCATTTTCCTGTTCATTTCTTTGCTTGCCCAAAGAAACGAACCAAAGAAAGGGCACCCTGTGTCTCTTGTCCCGCCGTTGGCGGGATACCCTGTGCTCCTCGATGCTGCCGGGGATTTGAAAACTCGGCTTCGGATCACAGAGTTCAAATCCCTGTTCGGCAGCCTCTCCGGTGCTCGGCTACGTGCCAATGGGATTTTAACTGCTATGACGCCAGAGGATTTGGCTGATCTATTCCGTGAATTTCTTGTCGGTGGTGATCTTGGCCCGGCTTTGCAGGTATGCGAGCCAGGAGCCCATGACTTGCATCTGTTTTTCCTGGGTCAGCATTTTGCGGAGTGCTTCTTTCTGGCTGGCAAATGCTTCTTCGCTAGCCGGTTTGTCTTCCTTGAAATGGAGTACATAGAAAGTGCTGCCGTTCTCGCCGATTTCTTTGCCATAGGGTGAGGCGGCGCTGAGTTTCAGGCCCTGTGCGGCAACATTCCGCCTCGGTGGCAAGGGAGCCTTCTTTTTTGGCCTGGGCCAACAGGACCACGGCGGCATCCTTGGCTTTGGCCTGGGCCTGATCGTCAAGGAAATCCTTTTCCACCTTGGCGCGAACCTCCGCCAACGGCGGAACCTGGGGCTCCTTCACCTCGTCAAGATACAAGATGGCGTAACCGCCTTTGATCTCAAGCAGTGAGCTTAGTTCGCCCTTTTTCAGGCTAAAGATGGTTTTGAGCAGCGCGGGCTGGCCGGCCAAGGCCGTGGGCGGGCTAGCCTGGGTAAAATAATCGGTGGTCTGCACCGGGGCCGCTGCACTGGCTGCATATTTGTCCAAGCTGCCGGCTTGGATAATCCCTTCGTAGGCCTGGTTTGCCAGCTGGAAAGTAAGGTCCTTGCCGCGCTGGGCCTTGAGTTCGGCGATGATTTGTTCCCGGGCTTGTGCTAAGGTGGTCACGTTTGCCGGTTTGATTTTTTCAAGCTTGATGAGGTGGAGGCCGAACTGGGTTTCCACGATTGGGCTGACCTCTCCTTCCTTGAGGCGAAAGGCTGCCTCGGCAAAGGGAGGGACCATCTGTCCTTTGCTGAAAAAGCCCAGGTCGCCGCCGTTTTTTCCGCTTGCATCCTCGGAGTTTTCCTTGGCCAGTTGGCCGAAATCCTTACCCGCCTTGGCCAGCGCCAGGATGGCCTCCAGTTTTTTGCGTTTGGCAGCTTGCAGCTCGGCGCTGTCCTTGGCGTCCGACCTCAGCAGAATGTGCCTGGCCTGGCGAAGCTCTGGGGCGGAAAATTTGTCCGGGTTCATTTTATAGTACTGCTCGATCTCCTGATCGCTCACCTGGGTGGCGGCCAGGGCCTGTGCATTGAGAAAGGTGATGTATCTGAGCTTGACCTGGGGTTCGGTCAGGTAGGCGGACTTGCGGCCTTCGAAAAAGACATTCAGCGCCTCATCGGCAACCGGGCCTGAGCTTCGGAAACTATCCGCGCTGAAGGCCACATACTCGAGCTTGAGCTGATCGTTGTCAAAGGCGAACCGGTCTTTGAGTTCGCTGTCGGAGATCCGGGCGAACCGGGAGAGATGGGTGAGGATCTTGGTGTGGAGGAGGTCGGTGCGCACGTTGTTTTCAAAATCAGCCGTGGTCATCCGTGAGGAGGCCAGCAGCTTTTTGTAGCGGTCGAGCTTGAAGATTCCTTCCTCCCGGAAGGCGTCCATATTTTGGATAACCTTGCGCACCTCGTCGCTGCCCACGATCAGGCCGGCTTCCTTGGCGCCCTGCTGCATGACCTGCTCCTGGATCATCTGGTTCAACACCTGCGCCTTCAGGTTCAAGGCTTCAAGAAGCCCCGAGGGCAAGGTGCCGCCGAGCTGTTCCTGGTACCGGCTGATGGTCTGGTTATAGGCCCGTTGGTACTGCTGCGAGGAGATGCTGTGGCCGTTGACCGTGGCAATGGCGTCGGGGCCGCCTTTCTGGCTTTTTCCCACCCCCCAGAAGACAAAGACCAGGACGATAATGAGGATGGTGGCCTGGATATAGGTCGATTGGGCCTTGCGGCGCATAAAGTCGAGCATGTGTCACCTGATGTATTAATGAGAAGGCTGTTTTGTTAAAAATTCAGGACGTTATCCTAATTTTTTTCGTGAAGACCGTCAACCGATTTAAGCAGAGAGGGTGGGTGTAGGGCCTTGGCCTTACACCTTGGCCAGATTTTCCCCCACCACTGTGTTCACCACCAGAGGAACATCAAGGTGCATGACCCCTTCCATGGCCTCCTTGACCACACACTTGGTCGCCTCGATTTCCGCAGCCGGAACCTCAAAGACCAGTTCGTCATGGATCTGGAGCAGGAGTTTTGCGCTAAGGCCCTGTTCGCTGAGTCGTCGGGTTGCCGCGATGGTGGCCAGCTTGATGATGTCGGCGGCCGTGCCCTGGATGGGGGTGTTGATCGCGGTGCGCTCGGCAAATTCGCGGCTGACCTTATTGGAGCTGTTGATGTCGGGCAAAAGGCGGCGGCGGTTGAGCAGGGTGGTGACAAAGCCGTCCTGTCTGGCCTTTTCGACGATCTCTTCCATGAAGCGCTTTACCCCGGCATAATGGGCGAAGTAGCGCTCGATGAAGGTGGCGGCCTCCTTGCGGCTCAGGTTGAGTTGGGCAGCCAAGCCAAAGGCGCTGATGCCGTAAATGATCCCGAAGTTGATGGTTTTTGCCACCCGCCGCATCTCCGGGGAGATAAAGGCGGCATTGACCCGGAAGATCTCGGCTGCGGTCTGGTTGTGCACGTCCTGGCCTGCGCGGAAGGCGGTAAGCAGAGCCGGATCCTGGGCATAATGGGCCATGACCCGCAGATCGATTTGCGAATAATCCGCCGATAAAAAGAGCTGCCCTGGCGCGGCCACGAAAGCGGCTCGGATTTTTTGGCCTTCGGCGGTGCGGATCGGGATGTTTTGCAGGTTGGGGTTGCTGCTGCTCAGGCGGCCGGTGGCGGTGACCGTCTGGTTGAACGAGGTGTGAACCCGTCCGGTTTTGGGGTGGATGAGCTCCGGCAGCTTGTCCACATAGGTGTTCTTGAGCTTGCTCAGGGTCCGGTGGGCCAGGATCGCAGCAGGCAGATCGTGCTGGCGGGCCAGGCTTTCCAGCACTTTGACATCGGTGGAATAGCCGGTCTTGGTTTTACGGCCCTGGGGCAACCCCAGTTTGGCAAAAAGGATCTCGCCGAGCTGGCGGGTGGAATTGATGTTGAACTCCTCTCCGGCCAGGGCATAGATGGTTTTTTCCAACTCGGCCAGCTGGAGGCCGAAATCCTCGGACAGATGGTGCAACTGGGCCTGGTCCACGGTGATGCCGGTCTGTTCCATCTGCACCAGAATGGGGACCAGCGCCATCTCCAGATTGGCGAAAAGCTCCCAGAGGCCGAATTCTTCGAGCTGGGGCCGGAACCGTTGCCAGAGCAGAAAGGCTCCGATCACATCCTCGCAGGAATAGTCCTTGGCCGCCTCCGGCGCAACATAGGCAAAACTGTCCGACCGCTTGTCGTTGTCGGTGACCTCGCCAAAGCTGGTCAATTGCTTGCCCAGCATCTCCAGGCACAGGTCGTCGAGTTTTTGGGATCGGCGGGATGGGTCAAGAAGATATGAGGCGATCATGGTGTCCCACAGGGGGCCGGCCAGGGCAAGGCCATGATTTTCCAGGATGGGCAGATCGAACTTGAGGTTGTGGCCGAGCTTGGGCAGATCGGGGTTGGAAAAAAGCGGGATCAGGCTTTTTTGGACCAGGGCCAGGGGCAGCTGATTGGCCACGAGGCCTCCGTCACTGTCCCGGTGGCCAATGGGCAGGTAATAGGCCTCCTCGGCCGTGGTGCAGAGGGAGATGCCCACCAGCTCGGCCACCAGCGGGTCCAGGGAGGTGGTTTCCGTGTCCAGCACCAGAAAGGGGGCGGTGGCCATCTGTTGGCAGACCTGCTGGAGCTGGCCCTCTGCGGTGATCAGCTGAAACCCCTTGGACTCAAGGGCAACGGCCGCAGCGGTCGGGGCCTTGAGCAAGCGGCTGAAATCGAGAAAGGTGTAGAGCTCCTGGAGTTTTTCTTCGTTGGGTTCAGGAATTGCGTATTTTTGCAGCTCCGGGGTGGCAAGATCTTCCTTGAGGGCGATGAGCTGGCGGGAGAGAAAGGCGTTCTCTCGGCTGGCCAGGAGTTTTTCCTTGAGCTTTGCCTGGGAGAGGGTCTCGATATTTTGGTAGAGGCCTTCCAGGGAACCGTACTGATTGATCAGTTTCTCCGCGGTTTTCGGACCGATGCCTGCCACGCCCGGCACGTTGTCCGAGCTGTCGCCCATCAGGGCGAAAAAATCGAGGAGCTGTTCCGGAGGAATATTGTATTTTTTCTGCACCGCAGCGGGGTTCATGAATACGTCCCGCATGGGGTCCCATACGGTGATTGAATCTGAAACCAGCTGCAGGAGATCCTTGTCTCCCGAGACCACGATCACCGGGTGTCCCTGGGCCGCGAGCTTTTTGGCCGCGGAGGCCAGCAGGTCATCCGCCTCGTAGCCCTGGCGTTCCAAACAGGCGAAATTGTGGGCGGCGACGATCTCCTTTATATAAGGAATCTGGCAGGCAAGGTCGTCGGGCATGGAGGGGCGGTTTGCCTTGTAGGCCTGGTACATTTCATGGCGGAAGTTGGGCCCCCGCACATCAAAGGCGATGCCGATAAATTTGGGCGCTTTCTCCCGCAGAACCCGGAGCAAAATATTGGTGAAACCATACACCGCATGGGTAGGCAGGCCGCTCTTGTTGGTAAGCGGGGCGATGGCGTGGTAGGCCCGGTAGATATAGGCGCTGGCGTCGATGAGGTACACAGGTTCTTGCTGGTTCATGGGGCATGATACTACCAGCAGCATGGTGGTTTGGCAACACCGTCCCGCGTCCTGTTGCGCAACAGTGGTCGGGAGCGTGCTTCGGTGAGGGAAATAAGGTCGGGCGGTGGGGGGTGGATGCTTAGTTTCCGGCTGAATTACGGTGTTTTTTCGAGGAATGGTTTTTTATTTTAAGTTTGTAATCAAAAGGCCGATATGATAATTACAAAGGTGTGGGTGCGTGGGGGGGCAAGCTCTCCCCTGGAACCTCAATTTTTTATGAATGGCTGCAAATAACCTGCAGAGAAATAAGGATTTGGTCATGAAACTAACAGGCATTTTCCCTCCGATCAAAACAGAGAAGGTTCAGGTTAAGAAAACTGAAGGCTCTGCTCCGTCCAAGGCTGACAGCACCGCCCTGCCAACGGATCGTGTGGTTCTGTCTGTTGGCTCCCAGGACGTGCAGAAGGTCCGGGATATTCTTGAGCAGACTCCGGAAGTTCGTGCGGACAGGGTTCAGGCCCTCAAGGACGAAATTGCCCGCGGCGAATATCAGATCGATCCTTCCCGGCTTGCCGATAAAATGATGGGCAGCCTGCTCTCCGAGACCTTGGTGAAGTAACGCCCAGCCGTTTTTCATTCCTTTCTCTTCTTTGCCTTTCCACAACGTAGAAAATCTTTGAACCCCGGCCTTCGCCGGGGTGACGGTTTTTGCAAGCGCCTCGGTATTCCCGTCCTTTTCTCGCATTGTTGTCCCTTGCAGGGGCCCGATTATTCCGCCGAATCCGTGGTGAAAACGGGCCAGCAGGCATCGTAGCGCGTGGGGTCCTGTAATACCTGTTTGGCCAGACGCGTCTGGGGGTTGAGCGCCACCGGGCCGAGCAGGTTGGCTGTCATCCCGTCGGGGTTTCCCCTGGGGATGGTCAGGATGAGCAGTATCTCCAGGGGCTGTTCCGGCGAGCCTTGCAGCTCCTGCCGGATTGAGCTGGAGATTTCTGGCTGATATTGCGGGATCAGGAGCGCGGCCTGAATGGCTACAAAGGCGAGCTTGGGGTCATCCAGAGACTGGAGCCAGAGAAACGGCGATTCTTCCCCGTGCGGCTTGACGATGAACCGTTTTGAATCAGGGAAGCCCAGAAAAGGAGAGGTCATGGTGATGATCTTCTCCGGGTTTACTGACAGTTGGCCAAAACGGCTGGTGGACACCGTGATTTCCCCATGTTTTTCAGTGCAGGTTGTTGTGGTCATGGCGAGCATTATCCTTTTCTCCCTCGGGGCTGAAGAGCAGTGTGACGGCGTGCGGTTGTTCCCATCTGGTGTCCCCGCCTGAATTTTCGCTTATCCGTATCTTTTCTATTTGCCGCCTTTCGGCGGCGGGTTGGTCCGGGCCTTGTCTCCGCCAAAAACAGAGGCAAGGGAAGAAAGATCCGCAGGGGCCTCCGCTGCCGCCCTGGTATTTTCCTCCACGATGCGGAGGTAGATTTCTTCGCGGTGGACCATGATCTCGGTCGGGGCTTCGACCCCGATTTTTACCTGTCCGCCCTTTATTTCAAGAACTCGAATCTTTATGCCATCGCCAATGGCAATGGCTTCTCCTGGTTTTCTGGCAAGTATGAGCATTGTCTTCGCCCTCCCTGGCTTGATTTGATGACGGGGTACGCTCTTCCCTGAACGTATTCTCCCTTTTTTACAAAGAGAAAACAATGCCCTACTTGAGGTAGTCCAGCAGGCTCAGTTGCATGGTTTTGGCAGCGGCTGACAATGCCGCTTGGTAGGCCGTTTCTTTACCTTTAAGCTCCAGCAAGGCTTTGGTGAGATCGGTGTCTTGCTTTTCCGAAAGGTTTGCCGTGGTGGACAGCTCAAGGTTTGAGTAAATCTGCTGCTGGACAATGATCCGGTTCGCCCGTGCGCCAAAATCGGAGATCTGGGTGGACAGATTATCCATGACCGTATCGGCATTGCCGCTGGCCTGGCTGATGGCCTGAACTTGCATGGCATCAGTGGTAATGCCCGACATCTCCAGAAAGTTGCTGGTGTCTGTATAGGCGAAGCTGTATCGCGCAGAATCGGTGGTTGCAAGGGTCAGTTGGCCATTGGCATCCCAGGAGGCGGTCATGCCGGGGATGCCGTTTATCCTGGCGGCAATGTCTGCCGGGCTGTCTGCGGCAATATCCACTCCGACATCTCTGGTTGTATTTTGAGGGGGAGAATAGGAGTGATCAGTCACCGTTATCGCAATTATGCCAGGGGTAAACGGTTTGTTTTGCTGCTCAAGGCCGGTGCTGCCGCTGTTAAGCTTGGCGGCGGTATTCGTGGCCTTATTCAGACCGGTAACGGAGTTGAAATTCTGGCCGAGCAGGCTGTCTTCCAATTTTTTGAGCATGTTAAAAATGTCGGTGTCCGAAACAGCGGCTTTGCCATTTTTGGAAACCTCCATGGTGCTTTTCCCGCCGACCTTGATTGCCAGATCATGGTCAGGATCTCCGGCATAGCGGACATTGCCATCTTTTTTCTGGATGGTGATCACCGTTAACAGGCCATCACCAGCAATATCGTTGACCTCGTTGGTGGCGGGGGTGCCACCATCCAAGCCAAGGGCGTCAAGGCCAGGTTCCGCGCCTGCGGCGGTTTGCAGGCTGAATGGCCGATTTGAGGAGAGTTGCACTGTGCCGAAATAGGCTTTGTTCGCCGCTACTACGCCACCGTTGAGATGGCTGACGGCTTCCCCGTTGGCTGTCGTTGTGATCTGGATATTTCTCCCATCCGTTGCGGTAAGTGACAGGACGCCACTGCTGTCGCGGGAAGCAACCACGCCGGTGAGGCCGGATTTAGCGTTGATGGCATTTGCCAGGGTGTTGTCTGTGTCCTGGGCAAGAATGGCTGTTGGGGCGGCAAAGATATCCTGTCCGTTGATTTTCAGGTCGCCGACGCCGAGAGCCCCGGCGGTTACTGCGCCGCCAGCGGCGGAGAGGAAGGCTGGAGTGATGTTGGCGGTGACGCCGGTGGTGCCGGCTAGGTCGTTGATGGCCTTGGCCTTGGCCGCAGCCGAGGCGGTGGCGTAGATGGTGGAGAGGCCATCGGTGGTCGTGGCCGCGATGGGAGTGCCGTTGATGGTCAAATCTCCGGCTGCCAGAGCTGAGTCGTAGCGTAGTGTTCCGTCGCCTGCCACGTCGGCAAAGCCTTTGTTTCCACCCCCGAGGCCGATACGATTGAGGATCGTGTCGTTTGCCGTGCTGGTGGTGATGGTGAAAGAGCTGGTGGAGGAAAGAGATATCTGGCCGGTATTGTGGGTGGCGTCGGCGCTTTGCGCTCCAACCGCAAGATTGATGCCTGTCCCGGTGCCTCCGGCATTGAACGCGGTGACATTAATGGCCGCGCCATCGCCAGCCTGGGCGTTTTGTAAAATAAGGGTATTATTGGCTGCGCCGTTGCTGCCGTTGCCAACTGTGGCAACTACGCCGGTTTGGCCGGTCGTGGCATTGACTGCGGCAGCAAAGGCCGCATTGACGGTGGCGATTGAGTCGCCCAGCGTTACCGGCACGGTAATCGGGGCGCCGTTTAAGGTCATGGTAATAGTGCCTGTTGCTACGGCAGCAGTGGTGGCGGCAGATGAATAGGTGAGGGTTGTCAGGCTTGCGCTTGTCGGCGGGCTGATGGTCGGCGTGCCATTGACCTTGGCTGCGAGATTAAAGGCCCCGCCCATGTTGAGGCCGTTGGTGGCGGCGACATTGAGCGTGACTGCCCCGAGGTCCGCGCCATTGATCCGTACATCGCCAGCAAGAAGGTTGGCTGGGGGAGTATTGTCCACCGTTCCTGTCAGCGTCGCGTTCATGCTGGCAAGGTTCTTGCCGTTGACACTATATCCGCTCCCCAGGTCGGCGACAAATGGCTCCGGTTCGGTTTTCGTGTAGCCCGTGGTTCGGAAGCCGCCGAAAACGTATTTGCCGTTCACCTCGCTGTTGGCAAGGGTAATGGCTTCCAGCCAGAGATTGTGGACCTCTTCTGCTGCGCTGGCCCGGTTTTGTGGGGTGACCGAGCCATTCGCCTGTTGCAGCCCCAAGACCTTGGCGCGCAGGGCGATACCCTTCATTTGGGTGAGGGAGTCTTCCGCGGCGGTGATGGTCTTGTCGCCGAATTTGAGATTGTCCTGGTAGGTGGTGATCTGGGAGAGACTGCTCCTGAGTCCCAGGGCGGTCACCAGATTGACCGGATTATCGGAGATCGTTGACATCTGTCTTCCCGAAGAAATCTGGGCGTTGATCCGGGCCATGTCCGTGGTGAGGTTGTTGAGATTCGTTAAGATATTGCTATGGATGGACCGCATGGTAATTCGCATGGCTTTTCTCCTTTTACACCGCATCCAGCAGGGTCTTCAGCATTTCGTCCGACATGGTGATGAGACGGGCGGCTGCCGTGTAGGCATGCTGGTATTTGATCAGATTCGCCATTTCTTCATCCAGGGAAACGCCGGAGACGGAATCTCGCATTTCACTCACCTGTTTGTTGACCAGCACGCTGGAATCGTAGGACTGGCCGATGGTGCGCGTGGTGTTGGCAACCTGGCCGACCAGGGTATTGTAAAAGCCATCCAGGGTATTTTCGGTACCACCGCTGAAGGTAACATACTCATCGTGCTGAGCGTTCGTGATCTTGAGGGAATTGGTGTTGTCCCCTTGAAATATTTGCCCCTGTGAGCCAACGGTGGCTGCGGCCAGATTGTTGAGGTCTCCAGTAATCACACTGTTCAGGCCGATATTTGCCGCGCTGCTGCCGGAGAAAAAGGTATTGAGTCCGGCAACCTGGAGAAAATTCGAGGTGTCGTTGGCAAAGGCGAACTTGTGACTGGCATCCGGGGTGAGGCGCAGGCTGTTGTCGGAGTTTGAGGCATCCACCCAGGGGGTGGCGCCGCTAACAGCGCCGGCGTTTGTCATGGCGGTGTTCACGGCACCGACCACGTCGTTCAGGCTGTAGGTCCCTTTCATGGAGACGGTCACCGGTTGGGGTATGGCCAGTGACCCATCGTTGTTGTAAATCCAGATATCGAAACTGCCGCTGGTGTCGATTTTGTCAAAATAGTCGTATCCGCTGAGCAGGGGGCCTTGGTTGTCGTTTGCCAAGCCGTACTGAAAGGTGCCATCTCCGGATTGCAGATCCCCGGGGACTGCGTCCATGCCAAGTTGGGCCAGAACATAATCAGTTGCTCCGGCTTTGAGGGTGTAATCTGCGGTGGAAAACAGGGTGATTTTGCCGGTGTTGTGGGTGGCGTCGGCGCTTTGTGCTCCAAGCGCGAAATTGATATTTGTCCCTGTCGTTGTTCCGACGCTGAAAGCGGTGATGTCAATGGTTGAGCTGTCGCCTTCTCCAACGTTTTGTAAAATAAGGGTATTAGCGGCTGCGCCGTTAAGGCCGGTTCCAACTGTCGCTTCTACGCCGGTTTGGGTTTTCACCGCATTTACGGCGGCAACAAAGGCCGCATTGACGACGGCGGGTAAGGCGCCTGCTGCTACCGGCACAGTAATCCCGACCCCATTCAGGGTCATGGTAATATTGCCTCCTAGTATGGCCGCAGCGGTTGGGGCAGAGGAAGACGTAAGCGTGGTCAGTCTGGCGGTGACGCCGGTTTCCGCGGTGGTAATGGCGGTCACAGCGTTGTATGCCTTGGTCATGGCCAGGCCATTCACCGCTGCGCCGCCGATGATCTCTCCGACAGGCCGGTCGTTGATGGTGATGGTACTCGCCGGGATGGTTACATTTGTGGTGGCTGGATCCACGGAGGAGGTGAGGCGGGCGACATTTTTTGCCTGCTCCGAACCGGTCAGGGTGTCGCCGAACAGGGTGGCGCCGACCCCTTGGGAGTGCTGCTGGTTGATCTCGCGGATCAGGGAGTTGGCGAAGGCGTCCAGACGGCCAAGGAAATTGTTGGGGTCGCCTTCGGTCAGATTGCTGCGCACCTCGAGCCAGCCCCCGATTTTGCCGCCCAACTCAGCCCCTCCGCCAATGGGCTGGCTTGTTTCGGAGCCTTTGTTGTCTTTGCTTACCCAGAGGAGTTTGTTATTCGCCCAGTCCACCTTTGAGGCTTGGTTGCCGTCCACCAGGGTGTGGCCGTCGGCCATGAGAACGGTGTACCCGCCATTTTTATCCTCGAAATAGGCGACTTTAAGCAGGCTGGAAAGATTCTGGATCAGGGTGTCCCTTTTGTCGCGCAGGTCGTTGGCTTGGCCCGCGGCGGATTCTGCCCCGGAAATCTGCACGTTGAGATCGGCGATCTGGCTGGTGATGGAGTTGACATCTCCGACGGCCGTGTCAAGACTGGTGCCAATATCGAATTTGGTCTGGGCCATTTGGCTGGTCATGGAATGCAGCTGATCAATGATCAGCTGGGAAGACTGGATCACGGCTTGTCTGGTCGCGGGCACGTCCGGGTTATCGGATAAGCCCTGCCAGCTGCTCCAGAACTTGCTCATCAGGTCGTTGATGCCCATGCCTGGCGCTTCATTGAATACGGTTTCCACCAGTTTCATGGAGTCCTGCTGCGCCTGCAGATTGCCAAGAGTTGATTCCTGGCCGGCAAGCCGTTGCACCATGAATTGGTCGTAATTCCTCAGAATTTGTGTGCCCTTTACGCCGCCGCCCAGCATGCCGGCGCTGATGGGGGTCGCATTGTTGGCTTCCAGTTGCAATGATTGCCTGGTGTAACCGGGGGTGTCAACGTTGGCGATATTGTTCGACGCCACCTGGATTGAAAGCTGGTGGGTGAGGAGCGCCTCCTTGGCAACACTCAGCACATGGGAGATGCCGGCCATGGCTTAGACCGCCCTGCTGATTAAGGAGGGTTGGTTCAGCGAGGGCTTCCTGCTGCGGTTGGGGAGGCCGTACATGGGGCGGTCCGCTATTCCGCTGGTGATCAAGGAAATAGCGTCGTTCAGGTATGTTTTTACATCCTCGGCAAAGTGTCCGTTGATCTGGTTACGACGGAGGATATCTTCCCGCAGCCCGGTGAGCTTATTGCGATACTGGGCGATCTTTCCCCCTTCTTCCGGGTTGAGCAGAGGAATGAGGGCGGCAAGTCTTGCCGGTTTTCCGGTTGTTTCCGGGCTGAACTCTGCGGTCAGGTTGGCGAGCAGGGAGTCCAGAGCCTGGATGCGGCTCAGTCTGTTTTCCTTCTTGCCGCTCAAGCGGATGAGGTCCTGCATGTCCATGGCCACCAGGGCTTTTTGTTCTTCGCTCAAGATGGCGAGCATGTCCTGGGAAAGAAGGACTTCCTGTTCCAAGGTCTCGAAAAAATTAGCGGGCAGGGAGCGGTACCCTGTGGTCTCTGTGTGTTGCATGGCCTATTTCTCCTTGCTCGTTGAACTCTGGGGGACATGGGCTTGGGACAGTTGCCGATAGAGCATTTCGCCAAAACCGAGACCTTTGCTGCCCGCCATTTTCTGGGCTATCTGGTCGTCGTGGATGGACTGAAACATTTCCTCGCCATAGCCGCCGTCAATCAGGCCGCCTTTGGGAACGCTTTGGTGGGCCAGAGTTAGAATCTGTTTGAGCATCAGGGCCTCAAATCCGGCGCAGGCCTCGCGGAGTTTCCCCTTCTTAAGCGTATCGGTCGAATTGGTGTTTCCCTTGAGTCCGGTTGTTGCTTCGCTGATAATATCCATGTTGCTTTGGCCTCCAGGGCCTAATCCCGATAAACGGGGTAAGCGCGTTAACGAAATTATTTCCTGCTAGAAAATAATTTCTAACTTACTAAATGATTTCCAGTTCCGCCTGTAGGGCGCCTGCGGCCTTGATGGCCTGGAAGATGGCGATGAGTTCGCGCGGGGCGACCCCCACTGAGTTCAAGGCCCGCACCACTTCACCCAGGGTCACGCCCGGTTGTAGGGTCACCACCTTCTGGCCGACCTTGACCGTATCAACCGGGGCATTGGCCGCAGAAGAGCCGGGCTGGGGCGGAGGCTTGACCTGTAGGCTTAGGTTGCCGTGGGAAAGGGCAAACTGGTTGAGGGTGACATTGTCGCCCATGACCACCGTGCCGGTCCGTTCGTTCAGCACCACTCTGGCTTTATGTTCTGGGTTGATTTCGATGTTTTCCAGGGCCGCCAGCAGGGCTATTTCCTGCGCTTTGTATTTGGGCGGGACGGCGACATCCACCGAGGCGGCGTCCTTGGCGGTTGCGTAAGCTCCGCCAAGATAGGTGTCGATGGCGGTTTTCATCAGGGAGATGGTGGTGAAATCCGGCGAGGCCAGGCTGATGGTAATGCTTTCTTTGTTGGCAAAGCTCATCGGCACTTCCCGTTCCACCGAGGCGCCGTTGATGATCCTGGCCACGGTCAGATGATTTGCTTGCTTGGCCGGGCCCCGGGCTGCGGGATCGCCTCCGGTGCTGATGGCGCCCTGGGCCATGGCATAGACGTTATTGTCCAGGCCTTTGAGCGGGGTGACCAGCAGGGTGCCGCCTTGCAAGGAAGTTGCATCGCCCACCGAAGAAAGGGTCACGTCGATGCTTTGTCCGGCCTTGAAAAAGGGCGGCAAGGTGGCGGTCACCATGACGCTGGCGATATTCTTCACCTTAGTGGCGTCCGGGTCCACCTTGACCCCGAGATTGTTGAGCATATTGGTGAGGCCCTGGCCGGTGAAGGCGGCCTTGTTGCCGTCGCCCGTGCCGTTTAAGCCGACGACAATGCCATAGCCCACCAGCTGGTTGTTGCGCACCCCTTTCACCGTGGCCAGGTCTTTGAGGCGGACGGCATGGGCAAGCCCGACGTTTACGAGAAGCCCGAGCAGTAGCGCGCCGACAAAGAGCAGCGTGGTGCGCCGCATTGTCTGCTCATGGTTATTTTTTGATTGTACGGCTATCGTCTGCATGGAGCTGTCCTCGGCCTGTATTCTGCGGAGCCTGTATCTTGAAATCTTAGCAAGCAGTGTGCCACGGGAGAGATAGGTGTTGTAATGTGCCATTTTTAAAGGGAATATTCTTTTTTTCATGAACTCACCTCAAGGGAGAAAGGAATATTTTTCCTAGCACTGCTCGTCATCCTTAAGCCGTCGTTCAAAAATAACCGCACCCGTGACATCGGAATCCCGTTTCTGGCATAAGGAGCCGTAACAAAACAGACTCTGTTAAGGGCGTTGATCATTTCGAAACGGCTCCTAAAATGGCCACACGCTGTCCAGCGCCCTGGCGAACCAACCCGGCCGCTGTTTGTCGCCGAGAGTTCCCTGGCCGCTGTATTCTATCCTGGCGTCGGCAACATGGGTCGAGAGGACCGAGTTGTCCTGGGAGACATCCTGCGGCCGGATGATGCCGGAAAGAATGATGTGCTGGGTTTCGTCGTTGACCTTCACCTCCTGGTAGCCGCGGATGTTCAGGTTGCCGTCTGTGGTGATGTCGATGACCCGGGCGGAGATGGTGGCGGTCACGTTGCTTTTCCGGTCGGTCTTGGCCTTGCCCTCAAAATCGTTGGTCAGGCTGGCCTGCAGCTCGGTGAGCGACGGGGAGAAGCGGTGGTTGTTGTCCGCCAGCCAGGTCTCCAGGCCGAACAGGCTGGAGATGCCGCCGGTGGCGCTGGAGGTCCGTTGGGTCTTGGTGTTGGCCTCCTTGTTGGCTTTGGAGGTTTCCACGATGCGGACCAGGACGATATCGCCGACCCTTTTCGCCCGGCTGTCGGCGTAGAGGTCAAGACCGCTGGTGCTGGCGGCATAAATCGTCCCCTCCGCCTGGGCTTGCGCGGCCTTGGGCGGGGCGGGAAGGGTGTAACGCTCCGGCAGGGCCGACTGGCTGCCTGTGCCGGCGCAGGAGCAGCAGGATGACGGTGGTGGCGTGAAGTATCGTGCGCATAATCTTCTCCTTTGCTGGATGAAGTATATTTCCTTAGAATTCGGTTTCCACGACGCCGGGGCTCAGAACCCGGGCCTGGATTTCGCGGCGGCTGGTGAGGTTTTTGACCCGGATCATCTCGCCGAGCGCCCCGGAATTTCTGGCCTCGCCGTGTGCGGTTATCTGGATTGCCTGCGATTTCGCCATGATGGTCACCCGCTCGCCCCGGTTTACCAGGGGAGGGGCGTCAATGGACTGGGCATAGAGGATGGCCCCGGCCGGCAGTGAGACTTTGAGCTTTTGCCCGATCGCCTGTTTGGGGTCTTGGATGAGTCCGGCATCCAGCATGGAGATGTCCTGCCGCCTTTGAGTGAC
>JAPLJH010000098.1 GCA_026388695.1 Deltaproteobacteria bacterium
GACGGCATTGAAAAGAAAATGGTCATCTCGGCTCTAACCAAGGCGAACTATGTCCAGACAAAAGCGGCGGACGCCTTGGGGATCACCAAGAGCCTGCTCCAGTACAAGATGAAGAAACACGGCATCCTTAAACGCTAAAATTTCCACGGACGGGCTGGAAAATCAACCCGCCCGCCGGGAGGATTGCGCAGCAAACTTTCATCAGGGTCCCTGCCATGAGCTTTTCCTGCAAAAACTACGACTACAATGACGACAAGTGCCTGATGCTCAAGCAGGACTGTATTCCCGGCCGACCGGGGTGTGTGCTTGAAGGCCGGGTAGCTTTGAGTGAAGCGCTCACTGACCGGATCAAGGAGTTGGAGCAGAAAAATTCCTCCGGAAAAACAGGCAAGAAATAAGCTGCCCCATGAAAGACGAAACCAGAGTGGTGGTGGTCGGTTGTGGCCCGGCCGGGCTCATGGCCGCCACCGTCTTAAGTCAAGCAGGCCTGTCGGTGGATATCTTCGACACCAAGGCCTCGGCCGGCTGTAAATTCCTGGTTGCCGGTCGCGGCGGGCTGAATCTCACCCATGCGGAACACGCCGAACCCTTTGCCGCCCGCTACGGGAACAACGCAGAAATCTTCAGCAAGCTCCTGGCCGATTTTTCGCCGGACGACCTGCGCGCCTGGTTGCGCGGACTTGGAGTGGAAACCTTTATCGGCACCAGCGGCCGGGTCTTCCCCAAAGACGCCACTGCCCACAATATTCTAAAGATTTGGCTTGAGACCTTGGCCAAACGCGGGGTTGCCTTCCACTACCGGCACCGCTGGCAGGGATTTACCCAGACAGGTGCCCCGCTCTTTCTTACCGAGACCGGCGAGACCCTCGAATTCCCGGCCAAGGCCTTGCTCCTTGCCCTGGGCGGGGCAAGCTGGCCCCAAACCGGCTCCGATGGTAGCTGGACCTCCTTTCTCGCTGCCAAAGGAGTCCTTCTTGAGCCATTCCGCCCGGCAAACTGCGGGGTTGAGGTGGCGTGGTCCGAGCATTTTCGAACCCGTTTCAGCGGCAAGCCCCTCAAAAACCTTCTCCTCTGCTGCGGCGACCGGCAGGCCATCGGCGATGTGGTGATAACCGCCCATGGCCTGGAAGGAGGGCCGGTCTATGCCCTGAGCGCCGTCATCCGCGACCTGCTGGAACAAACCCGCCCTGCCCCCCTTTTGCTCGATCTCAAACGCGATATTACGCTGGAACGCCTTCAAGAAAAGCTTGAGCACCCACGCGGCAAGGAGAGTCTCGCCAATTTCCTGCGCAAGGCCATCCACCTCACCGGGCCAGCCTATTCGCTGCTCCACGAAATCTGCACCCCGGAAGACCTGAAAAACCCGACGATTCTTGCCGGACGCATCAAAAATCTTCCCGTTTCCATCATCAACACCAGACCTCTAGCCGAAGCAATTTCCTCCGCCGGAGGCGTTACCTTTCCTGAAGTGGACGCGAATCTCATGCTCCATAAAATGCCGGGGGTATTCGTGGCCGGGGAAATGCTGGATTGGGAAGCGCCAACCGGCGGCTACCTGTTACAAGGCGCCTTCAGCACTGGATACCAGGCCGCTCAAGGCCTTCTAAAATGGCTGGGCCACACACCCAGCCCGCAACCGCTCTCCCCCGACAGCTGACAGGCCTTGGCTTTTGCCGCCTCTGGATTTCCCCAGCTTTTCCCCGCAAAATACCCCCCCGGATCATTTCTCCGCTTGCAATCACAATAAATTTATCGGACAATCCATCCTGTTAAAATCCGATGCCGTTGTGGTATAAAGAAACACCGGGCAGGGCATAATCCTGCCAACCCCCAAATATTTTACACGGAAACTCGCCATGAAGATCACCATCAGCTACTGCACACAATGAAACTATCTGCCACGGGCTTCCAGGCTGGAAGCCGAACTGAAGAAACAATTCTCCGCCGAGGTTGAGCTTATCCCTGGCTCAAACGGCATCTACGATATCGTGGCCGATGACCGCCTGATTTTTTCAAAACATACTGCCGGTCGTTTTGCCGAGCCCGAAGAAATCATCAGCCTCATCCAGAGCCACGGGTAAGCCAAAGGCCTCTCTGACGACTATGACCACGCCACCGGAAACAGCAGCGACCCTCACCCTTCTAGATGCGCCTGACGCCCAAGAGGCCAACGACCACAGCTGGCAACTCACCGATAACACCACCTATACCCTAGGACGGGTGGCCAACACCGATATCACCCTGCCCTACTCCTGGGTATCGCGAAAACACGCCATGATCCAGAGAGAAGAAAATGGCCAGTTCAATCTCCTCGATCTGGGAAGCTCCAACGGCACTTTTCTCAATGGCCGAAAAATCCATACGCCAATCACCCTGCAAAACGGGGACTGCATCGGCATCGGCAGCACCCGTCTTCTCTTCCACCAGAACACAACCCCAACCCGGCCATCGGCGGCAACCGGCGCGGATCTCGATGAAATGACCGTGGCCTTTATTCAAAAACAGATCATCACCATCCTGATCTGCGATATCCACGACTTTACCAGACTGTCCGAAACCATGGGAGACCAGTGGGTTTCCCAGCTCCTCCAACACTGGACCGGAGGGGTAAGCAAGCTGGTGCACAAACATGAGGGGATTGTCGATAAATTCATCGGTGATGCGGTCATGGCCCTGTGGGCAGGGCCAAATCTCCGGGACAACATCCACCAGGCCCTAAAAACCGCCATTGCCATCAGTGCATTCACCAGCAATCTCAGTCAAAAGGTTCCAGATCTTCCCTGGCCTTTACAGATCGGGGCGGCACTCAACACCGGCGAAGCCATGCTGGGAAACCTTGCCCAAGATGGGCAGAGCAACTATACCGTGATCGGGGACGTGGTCAACGTGGCGTTCCGCCTAGAAAATATGACCAGCCGCCAGGAAGATCTGGATCTTGTGATGGGCTGCGATGCCGCCGTGCATCTCGTTGAGCCTGCGACTTTTTTTAAAAAATACTCATTCCGGGTGAAGGGGAAACAGGAGGCGGTTGAGGCCTATGGTTGCAACTTTTCCCAGCTTTCAGCCTATCTCAAAAAAAATGCCTGACTGCCCGGTTCCCGGCAAACAACGCCGCCCTGCCCGGGCAAGATTTCGGCTGTACTGCACCAGCAAAAAAATCTGGAGAAGCTGAAAAAACCATGATCCCCGAAACCAAAAAATTCATCCGGATTGTCACTGATTATCTCCTGGCGGAAGACCGGACCATCGATTTCAACATCTACACCAAGCCGCCCAACAGCAACAGACCCATCCTGCTGATCGCGGCCAACACCAATATCGCCGATATCAAGGCCACCCTTGCCAAGAAAAGCCACGGGCCGCTCTTTATCACCCAGGAGTCCTCCAAAAAATTTGAAAATTTCATGGAGGATTCCCTGGACTCCATTATCAGGAATACCGCCATTCCCCTTGAGCAAAAATCCTCGGTTGTGCACGCCTGCGCGAAAAACATCATCCGGGATGTGTTCGATGACCCCCGGAGCGGCAGGAACATCTCTCGCGCCAAAACCGTAACCAGCAACATCCTCGATCTTACCCTGGCGGACACCCAATCCATCCGCCACCTGCTTCGTCTGGGCTCCCACGACTATTACACCTTTTCCCACTGCGTGAATGTCGCGGTATTCGGCATTGGCCTCTGGTTGATGATCAGCAAGGGAGATTACACGGAACTCCACGATTTTGCCCTGGGCTGTATCCTGCACGATGTGGGGAAAAGCCAGATTGTGGACAGCATCCTGAACAAACCGGGGAAACTCGACTACGAGGAATTTGAAATCATCAAAAAACACCCCGGCCAGGGCCACTGGCTCATGGCCAAACATGCATCCGAAATCACCTTGGATGTGATCATGCACCACCACGAAAAAATCAACGGTCAAGGCTACCCCCACGGGCTCAAACAAGACCAAATCTCCGACAACGCCAAAATCGCCACGATTGCCGACGTATACGACGCCTTGACCACCCACCGCCCATATGCCGGAGCACGCAGGCCCCTCAGCGCCCTGACCCTAATGAAGGAAGAGATGACCGGCCACTTTGAGCAGAAACGATTTGAAGATTTCATCCTGTTTTTGGGGGGAAGGTCGGCCTGAGGCCGCCACTTTCCTCCACTTCCAGGAGATAAGGAGCAACGTAGCATGTGGTCATCAAAAGACGTGTATTATATCTCAGACAGCACCGGCATCCTGGCAACCAACCTGGGCCAAGCGCTGATCTGCCAGTTTCCGGAAATCAATTTCCATGAGGAAAAGTTCCCCTTTGTCCTCAACCAAGAAGAAGCGAAAAAGATCCTGGCCTATATCCTGAAAAAGTCCACCGGGCGACGGCCCCTTATTTTCAGCACCATCATGACCAAGGATATCCGTGCTGTTTTCGATTCCCCCGAGGTCGAGTTTTTTGACGCCTTTGAAATATTCATGACCCGCTTGGAGGGCTGCCTGGAAGCAAAGGCCTTGGGCGTTCCCGGCTTTTCCCGGCATATCGACAACCTGACCATGGCCAAGCGGGTCGAGGCCATCCACTACTGCCTGGAACATGACGACGGGGTCAATACCCATGAACTGGATGAGGCAGAGGTCATCCTGCTGGGGGTTTCGCGCTCGGGCAAGACTCCGGTCAGCGTGTATCTGGCAACGCAGATGGGATTAAAATCGGCGAATTTCCCCCTCACCGCCGAATATCTCACGGAATACACCCTGCCGGAGGAGATAATCAGAAACAGAAAACGCGCCATCGGCCTGACCACAACCCCGGAGGTGCTCCACAATGTCCGGGAAAAACGGTACGCGGACAGCAACTATGCCAAACGCTCCACCTGTAGCGAAGAGATCCAAACGGCCGAAACCATCTTTCACAACCACCAGATCCCCATTGTTTCCACGGCAGGCAAGTCCATCGAGGAGGTCGCCACCCAGGTTTCCCAGGAGTTGGGCCTCTCAAGAAAACCTACCTCATTAAATGAGCGTTCCTGACATTGCCGCGGCAAACCTGCCCCTGGGTATATTTTTCCCCTGAGCCATTTTTTTCATATGCCGGACGACCAGGCATCATGGTATGGTGCGCTGAACAATAGAATTTTTAACCTGCCTGGCCAGACGGTCAGCCCTACACTACCAACCATCCGAGGTTTTTTCTTGGTGCCATTTTTTTTCACCATATTCCTGCTGCTGTTGGGCTGTCTCCTGCCGGATAATGCCCTGGCCTTTCAGTCCCATGCCTATTCCGGGCTGTACATCCATCAGCTCGCCCATTTTTTCATGATTGTCTCCCTTTTCTTTTTTGCCGTGAAAGCCCGGCAAACCCGCTTCGCTTCTCTCAAAGGCTGGCGGCACATCATTGCTGGGACCTGGCTCCTCATGCTCTGGAGCGCTGCCACCATGGTAGGACATTTTCTTGACCTACAAATTAGTGCAGATACCCTATTTCTGCCCCCAGGAGCAAACATCCCCCTGCTCCGCCTCACTGGCTGGCAAGAGGCTCTGTACTATCTCCTGAAACTAGACCACCTCATCGCCGTGCCTGCCGTGTTTCTTTTTTATCGGGGCCTTAAATTGCTCCGGGAGGAACAAGCAACGCCATCTTACCCTGGGCAGGACCGCCCATGATCACCATCTCCATGCTCCCGGTCTGGCTCCTTGATTTCGGCGGCGCCGTAGCGCTGATCATTCTTTCCGGGCTATGCCTCAAACATGCCCATGCCCTGGCCCGTGCCGATCGGGAAAGCCCCCTGGCCATCTTTCTCCTCTGGTTCTGCGGGGCGCTTTTCGCCCTTGCCCTGTCGCGCTCCAGCGGACACATCACCAAACACCTCCTCGCCTTGTTTGGCAGGGAAGATCTCTGGCTGTTCATCTCCCCGTTCAGCGGATCGATCAACAGCATGGCCTTCATTGTCATCGCCTCGGTGACGCTTTTTTTCAACCGGATCGAAACCATCATGGACCGGATGGTGCGGGACCGCGAGAAGATCGAGAAAAACAGCCAGGATCTCTTCCGGTTAAACAAGGAGATCGAGGCAGTCATCGCAGAACGAACCAGAGCAAGCATGGCTCTGCGCATCGCCCATGAGGTGCGCAACCCAGTCACCATCATCGGCGGCATGGTGCGCCGACTCCTCAACGCCTATCCGCCAGAAGAAGAGGGCCGGTTGAAGCTGATCCACATCCTTGACCAGGCCCGCAGGCTTGAAAATCTGGTGAGCAAATTCGAGTCGGTGCGGCCGGAAGCAAAAAAAATCTTCGCCCCCCTGGATCTCAACCCCATTGTCGCGGAGGCGGTTGAATCCCTCCAAGTAGAGGCCCACGCCCGGGAAGTCACCCTCATACCCACCCTCAGCCAGACCCCGCTTTTCTTCCATGGCAATAGCTCGCTCATCAAGATCGCCATAGCCCATCTGCTCCGGAATGCGGTAAATGCCTGCGGCAAGAACAACCATATCATCATCACCACAGAAATGACCTCGGCAGGCTGCCAGGTTAAAATTACCGATGATGGCATGGGAATCTCCAAGGAAATACTCGAAGTTATCTTCGACCCCTATCTGCATGTCAGCCAGCAGAGCACCGGTCTGGGGTTGCCCTATGTCAAACAGATCATCACCGAACACATGGGCACAGTCACCGTCACCAGCGAACAGGGCAAGGGCGCCACAGTCCTGATCGTCCTGCCAACCCACCTTGGCGAACTCACCGGTGTTGCCGGTGGCAGCTATGCCATCTAAGGATTCTTTTCCTCTGCGTAGTAACATCTATTAGAAATACCCGACACAATGTGCTATGGTGTGCGATTGTTCTTTTCCTCAACAGACAATCTCAGCGGATAATGCACACCCATGCTTGCCATCAACCAACTTTCCATCCAATTCAGCTCCAAACACCTGTTCAAGAACGTCTCGGTGCGCGTCCATCCCGGCGAAAAAATCGGCCTGGTCGGCGTCAATGGCGCGGGCAAATCCACCCTGCTCAAGATCATGGCCGGGGTCAAGCATGTGGATGACGGCGTCCTGACCCGGTCCAAAAACATCAGCATCGGCTACCTGCCCCAGGAAATCGCCACCTTTGCCCCGGGCCGCACCCTGTTTGATGAAGCGAAAACCGCCTTTGCCGAGGCCTTGGCCATACAAAAAGAGCTGGATCAGGTCAACCATGCCCTTGGCACGGTACCGCCAGAAGACGCCGGCTTCGCCGATCTGCTCCACCGCCAGGGAGATTTGCAGCACCGGCTGGACCAGTCCGACATCTTCACCATGGAGTCCCAGATTGAAAGGATTCTCCTGGGCTTGGGCTTTACCCAAAGCGATTTTAGCAAAGACAGCATTTCATTCAGTGGCGGCTGGCTCATGCGGCTGATGCTGGCCAAGATCCTCCTTGCCAAACCGGACCTCCTGCTGCTGGACGAACCGACCAACCATCTGGATATCGAATCGCTGACCTGGCTCGAAGAGTTCCTGCAAAATCACCGGGGCGCCATGGTGATGATCTCCCATGACCGCTCCTTTCTCGACAACCTCACCACCACCACCTGGGAAATCTCCCTGGGCGATCTCACGGTTTACAAGGGCAATTACTCGAAATACCTGGTGGATAAAGCAAACCGGATGATCATCAAGCGGGCGGCCTATGAAAATCAGCAGGCCATGATCGAGCAAACCATGAAATTCGTTGACCGGTTCCGCTCGAAAGCCACCAAGGCCACCCAGGTGCAGAGCCGCCTCAAGCAGCTGGACAAGATCGAACTCATCGAGCTGGACGAAACGGAAAACACCATCGCCTTCCGCTTTCCTCCCTCCCCGGCTTCCGGCAGAACCGTGCTGGAGATCGAAGGCCTAAACAAGCAGTTCGGCGGCCAGCCGGTTTTTCGCGACCTCTCCTTTACCCTGCAACGCGGTGAGAAGCTGGCCGTGCTCGGGGTCAACGGCGCGGGCAAATCAACCCTGGTCAAAATTCTAGCCGGTCTCATCCCCCCGGACAGCGGCGTCATCCGCTTCGGCCACAACGTGACCATTTCCTACTTCGGCCAGCATCAGGCCCAGGAGCTTGACTCCCGCTACACGATCCTGGAAACCTTAAGCCATGTGAGCAACGATTTGAGCGTCACCCAGACCCGTTCCCTGCTGGGCGCCTTCCTCTTTCGCGGCGATGACGTGGACAAGAAGGTGGGGGTGCTCTCGGGTGGCGAAAAAAGCCGAGTGGCCCTGGCCAAGATGATCGCCACCCCGGCCAACCTCCTCATCCTGGACGAACCCACCAACCATCTGGACATCCAATCCCAGGAGGTGCTCCAGGAGGCCATGCGCCAGTACGACGGCTCCATCATCGTGGTTTCCCACAACCGTTATTTTGCCAACTCCTTTGTCTCCAAGGTGCTGGAGATCAAATCCGGCCACGGCACCATTTTTGACGGCAATATCGACTACTATCTCCACAAGACCCATTTAGAAACGGCCAGCTCCCCGCAAAAAAAGAGTGCCGCACCCAAAATCGAGCCCGGCAATCCACCCCCGGAAAAACAAGCGAAAAAGGGCAAAGAAGTCCGAAAACTCCAGGCGGAACTGCGCCAGCAAAAAACCCGCGAAATCGCCCCGCTCAAAAAAATCCTCGATCGCTGCGAACAAGAAATCGAGCAGCTCGAAAGCAGGAAGAGTCAGCTCGAACAGGCCATGGCCGACCCGGAACTGTATCAAGATCAGGACCGATTTTCCCAACTCAATAACGAATACACCTCCCTGGGCCAAAAACTGAAAAAAAGCTATGCAGAATGGGAGCAGGGCCAGGCCAAGATGGAAGAGATCGTGGCCCGGCTGGGAGGACCAGAAGAAGAAGAAGAAGGATAAAACAGAGAATTTCTGTCAAATTTCAGCACTAACTTGTTGTTTTTAGCTTCTTGACCAGGGCACCATTTACCGGTATCTTCAGCGCTGTTTCTGCTCATAATTATGAGGACCAGCACCCCCTGTACCCATAGACAGGAGAGAAAACAGCAATCAAGGTTCTTTTTTTGAAGAACAACATTGGTGCAGCGTTAATTTTTTTAAGATTTCCCCAAGGAGATGCATCGTGCAGAAGATACATACCGGCCCAAAAAGCCTTCTCTGCTGCGACAAACTGCTACTGGCAAAAATGGATAACGAAATCGCCATCCATTTTGCCTGCCTAGCCCCGGCCCTCTAAAACCATGGACCATTCCATCCGCTTGCAGATCGAGGAGCGCGAGGCGACAGGTCTCGCGCCCTATGCCGCCCTAAGCCGTGCGACCAAAGGCAGACTCAAGCCCGAAGAGGAATGCCCCATCCGGGGTGCCTATCAGCGGGACCGGGACCGGATCATCCACTGCAAGTCATTCCGCCGGCTCAAGCACAAGACCCAGGTGTTCCTGGCCCCCACCGGCGACCATTACCGGACCCGGCTCACCCATGTGCTCGAGGTCAGCCAGATCGCCCGAACCATCTCCGTGGCCCTGCGGCTCAACGGCCATCTCACCGAGGCCATCGCCCTGGGCCATGATCTGGGACACACCCCCTTTGGCCACGCCGGAGAAGCGGTGCTGGACGAGCTGTACCCACAGGGCTTCCGCCATTACGAACAGAGCCTGCGGGTGGTGAACATTCTGGAAAAAAAGGGCGAGGGGCTCAACCTCACCGTGGAGGTGCTGGACGGCATTGCCAAGCATTCCAAGGGGAGGCGCGAGATTCTGCCCCTGGACATCTCCGAGCTGCCTGCCACCATGGAAGGCCGAGTGGTGCGCATCGCCGACATCATCGCCTATGTAAACCACGATCTGGACGATGCGGTGCGGGCCGGAATTCTTCAGGAATCGCAGATCCCCAGCCATCTTCAGAAGCTGTTCGGCTCCAGCCACTCCGGGCGGATCGGCAGCATGGTCCACGATCTTGTGGTCCAGACCCTGAAAAACGGAGGGGAAACCCTGAGCATGACCCCCGAGCTGCTGGAGGGCATTGCTGAACTGCGCTCCTTTCTCTATGAAAACGTCTACGAAACCAACCGGGTCCACGACGACTTCATCAAGGCCAAAAAGGTGCTGCGGGAGCTCTACGAATATTTCATCAACAAGGACGACCACTGGGAAAGGGTCATCGATTATGACGAGACGACCCCGCGGGAACAGATGGTCTGCGACTTCATCGCCGGCATGACCGACCGCTATGCCCTGGATCTCTACACCAATATCTTTCTCCCCAAACCCTGGAGTGTAATGTAACCGATGAGCGAAAACGCTTCCCTCCCAACCGCTGACCATGAGCTGGCCAAGGCCTACGAATTCAAAGAGGTTGAGGCCAGGTGGTATCAGAAATGGCTTGAGCAGAAAAACTTCCAGGCCACCATGGACGAGGATAAGCCCTCTTTTTCCATCGTCATCCCGCCGCCCAATGTCACCGGCGTGCTCCATGTGGGCCATGCGCTCAACAACACCATGCAGGATGTCCTTGTCCGCTACAAGCGGATGTGCGGCTACAACACCCTCTGGGTACCCGGCACCGACCACGCGGGCATCGCCACCCAAAACGTGGTGGAACGCCAGCTTGCCACCGAAAGCAAAACCCGCCACGACCTGGGCCGCGAGAAATTCATCGAGCGCGTCTGGCAATGGCGCGAGGAAAAAGGCGGCACCATCATCAACCAGCTCAAGCATCTGGGCTGCTCCTGCGACTGGGACCGGGAACGCTTCACCATGGACGAGGGCCTATCCAAAGCGGTGCGCACCGTCTTTGTCCGCCTCTACAAAGAAGGGCTGATTTACAAGGGCGATTACATCGTCAACTGGTGCCCCCGCTGCAAAACCGCGCTCTCCGACGACGAGGTGGAACACGAGGACACGGCGGGCAAGCTCTACCATATCCGCTACCCCTATGCCGACGGCTCCGGCCACGTGGTGGTCGCCACCACCCGGCCCGAGACCATGCTGGGCGACACCGCAGTTGCCGTGCATCCCGACGACGAGCGCTACAGCCACCTGAAAACCATCGGCATCCGGCTGCCCCTCACCGACCGCACCATCCCGGTGGTCTACGATCACCATGTGGAACGGGAGTTCGGCACCGGGGCGCTCAAGGTCACCCCGTCCCACGACCGCAACGATTACGAGATCGGCTTGCGCCACAACCTCGAACGGATCAAGGTCATGGACGACTCCGGCTTCATGAACGAGGCGGCCGGCCCCTATGCCGGGCTGGAGCGTTTTGCCTGCCGCAAGCAGATCGTCGCCGATCTGGAAGCGCAGGGGTTCCTGGAAAAGATCGAGGAGTACGCCCATGCGGTGGGCCAGTGCTACCGCTGCAAAACCGTGGTCGAGCCCACCACCTCGCTGCAGTGGTTCGTTTCCGTGAAGCCCTTGGCCGCCCAGGCCGTGGCCGCGGTGCGCGACGGGCGGACCGCCATCCATCCCAAGACCTGGTACAACACCTTCTACGCCTGGATGGACAACATCCGCGACTGGTGCATCTCCCGCCAGATCTGGTGGGGCCATCAGATTCCGGCCTGGACCTGCGACGACTGCTCTCATTTCATGGTGGAGGAGCACGCCCCTGCTGTTTGCGAGAAATGCGGTTCTACAAAACTCACCCAGGAAACCGATGTGCTGGACACCTGGTTCTCCTCGGCCCTCTGGCCCTTCTCCACCCTGGGCTGGCCCGACGACACCAAGGAGCTGAAGTTCTTCTACCCGACCTCGGTGCTGATCACCAGCTTCGACATCCTCTTCTTCTGGGTGGCCCGGATGATGATGATGGGCATCCATATCATGGGCGAGGTGCCCTTCAAAGACGTCTACCTCCACGCCCTGGTCCGCGACAAGCATGGCAAGAAGATGAGCAAATCCACGGGCAATGTCATCGACCCCCTGGTGGTCATGGCCGAGTACGGCACCGACGCCCTGCGCTTCACCCTCACCGCCTTTGCCGCCCAGGGCCGCGAGATCAAGCTCGCCGAGGAGCGCATCGAAGGCTACCGCCACTTCATCAACAAGATCTGGAACGCGGCCCGCTTCGCCCTCATGCACATCAAGGAATGCGATCCCGCGATCAGCAAGGATATCGACCCCGCCGCCCTGCCCCTGGCCCACCGCTGGATTCTCCACCGCCTCAACCAGGCGATCACCGAGACACGCCAGGCCCTGGACGACTACCGCTTCAACGACGCGGCCTCGGTCCTCTACCAGTTCGTCTGGAACGAGTTCTGCGACTGGTACCTGGAGTGGATCAAGAGCGACCTTTACGGCGACAACGCCACGGCCAAGGCCCAATCCCAGGCGGTGCTCCTGGCGGTGCTGGAAAATACGCTCAAGCTCCTGCACCCCATCACCCCCTTTGTCACCGAGGAGATCTGGCATGTCCTGCCCGGCGAGCGGACCAGCATCATGGTCGAACCCTTCCCCACGCCAAATCCGGCCTGGGACGATGCCGAGGCCGCGGAGCTGGCCGCACTGTTCATGGGGATTGTCGGCGGCATCCGCAACATCCGCAGCGAGGCCATGATCCATCCCTCCGCCGAGATCGAGGTACTGATCGTCTGCCACGACGAGGGCAAACACGCAGGTTTGACCTCCCTGGCCGGTTCCCTCAAGACCCTCACCCGGACCGCCACCATGGCCGTGCAAAAGGAAGGCACCCGGCCCAAGGGCGCGGCCTCCTATCTCTATACCGACATCGAGATCTTCGTGCCCCTGGCCGGATTGGTGGATGTGGACAAGGAGCAAGCCAAGCTAAAAAAAGATCAGGACAAGACCGAGGGTGAGCTGGCCCGCTGCCAGGGCAAACTGACCAACGAAAAGTTCATGGCCAATGCCCCGGAAGAGGTGGTTGCCAAGGAGCGGGAAAAGATCGCGGAGATGCAGGCTAAGCTGGAGAAGATTAAGGCGGGGATGGAAAGGCTGGCGGAACTGCGCTGAGTTTCAAGCCCCACACCAGCACCAAACGAGGTGAACGAGAATGGATGTAACACAAATCCCTTTCAACAAATTCATTGAAATTGCTCACTCCACCGATGCTACCGATCAGGTCTTAAAACTTGACTTCAAAGACAACATGAAAAACCATTTGGGCACTTTTCACGCCAGTGCCCAATTCGCCCTTGCTGAAGCATGCAGCGGCTTATCGCTTCAAAAGCATTTTCCGCATCTGGCAAACTCTGTTGCGCCTGTGCTACGGAAATCGGATGTAAAATTTAAAAAACCAGCGCAGTCTGACATACAAGCGGCAGCAAGTATCACCACTGAATCAAAAACACAATTCGAGCAACAACTTGAAAAGAAAGGCCGTGCAACCATTGCTGTGCCTGTCGAAATCATAGACCAAAACGGCACTGTCACCATGACTGGCACATACGAATGGTTTGTGCAAAAAACATAGGAAATAACCCAAAGCCATGCATCGTTCAAAACCCTGGCTAACCCTAGCTCTCGCCATTCTTGCCACAATTACTGGCTGCAATTCAAATGAAGTGGCAGTGACCCTGACCCGCGATGAAATTCAGGCTCGCGTGGCGCCCCGGTTCCCCATCACCAAGAACTGGCTGGTCGTCAACATCGTGCTCCATGAGCCGGAGATTTTCCTGCCCGAGGGCGCCAATCAGATCGGGATCAACATGCTGGTGGATGTGAACGTCCCCCTGCTCAAAACCATCTCCGGCCATCTGAAAGCCACGGCCGTGCCGCGTTATGATGCGGAAGCCAAATCGTTCTATCTCGATCAAGCCACGGTGGAGCGGCTGGACCTGCCAGGGCTCATGCCCGAGTTGGAGACCAAGGCAAGATCGTCCATCGAGACCATGGCGCGGCAAGAATTCGCCAAGCATCCGATCTACGAACTCAAGGGTAGGAATCTCAAGGAAATAACCGCCGCCTATGCCCTCAAAGAGGTGCAGGTGCGGGACGGGAAGCTGCGGGCGATTTTTGCCCTGCCGCTGTAGCAGGAACTCACCGAATTTACTTGGCCGCGCCAATGGCTTTTCCCCTTGCGGCTCAGGGGAAACCTCTCTATTATAAAAACATACTATTTACCTACATCCTTGGCTAACACAGGAGTAACGGAAGTGACCTCTTCAGAATTTTTCTCACTGCTTAGCGCCCTAAGCCTTTTTGCCATTGCCATCGCCCTGGTGCCGACCTTCCTGCAATTCCGCCGCACCTTGCAGAAACTGGAGATCTTCATCGAGGCCTTGAACACGCATGTGGACCCGATGTGCCAGTCTCTGACCGAGGCGGCCAACGAAATCCAGCTTCTCTCCATCTCCTTGAGCGACAAGCTGGAAAAGACGGACACGGTCATCTACACCGCCCAGAAATCAGCGGAAACCCTGCTCACCACCGCCACCATGATCAAGGAAACTGCACGCCCCTTTATCACCCAGATAGGCGGCTTCAGCGCCGGGATCATGGCCTTCTCGAATTTTCTGAACCGATCACGGAAAACACCCAAAAAAGGAGACTGATATGAGCAGAGACAATTGCGACAATTCCAGCACCGCAGTATTGGCCTTCCTGGCCGGCACCGTAGTGGGCGCGGCCATCGCCCTGTTGACCGCCCCGAAGACCGGGCAGGAAACGCGAGAAATGCTGGCCGATTATGGGGCCGAGTTGAAGGAAAGAGCCAAGACCTTTCCCGATGATTTCCAGGAGTACAAAGAAACCGCCATTGAGCGGAGCAAGGACATGATTGCCAAGGGAAAGGAACTCATCAGCCGAGGCTCGGACCTGGCCGCGCAGGGAAAGGAATTTCTCGACGAGAAGAAAAGAACCCTCAGTGAAGCCATTGAGGCCGGGAAGATCGCCATGCAGGAAGAGCGGGAAGCCCTGGCCCACAAGCTGGAAGAGAAGGATTAACTTTAAAGCAGTAGTTCCCCCTCCCTTGACGAGAGGGGGAACTTACAATAAAAAAGAGGAGGCTCCAAGACAAGGAGTCCTCCGCTTTTTTATTGTAAGTTCAAAACACACCCATCACCGCTTGCTCTTTCCCGCCTCGCCTGCCCGCCCGCCCCAATTCAGCTTGTTGCGCAAAATCTCGAAATAATCCTTTTGAGGGGAGCAGATAAGTCGCAGCGGCCTTTCCGAGGCAACCACCTCCAAGGTGTCACTGGCCGACATTTCCCAGGCAGGCTGGCCATCGACAATAACCTTGACCTCGTTGGCCTGCTCGGCAAGCCTGGTGGTAAGGCACACCGAGGCCGGGAGAAGCACCGGGCGGCTTTCCAGCATGAACGGACAGATCGGCGTAACCAGAATGGACTGCAAGGCAGGATTAACAATGGGCCCGCCAGCAGAGAGGTTGTAGGCTGTGGAGCCGGTGGGCGTGGAGAAAATCAGGCCATCCGCCCGGTAGGTTGTGATGTACTCCTGATCGGCCCAGGTGCTCAACTGGGCAAGCCGGTCAACGCTGCCCTTGCTGAGCACGACATCGTTGAGCACATAGCGCCAATCAGAGGCCTCGCCGCCGCGATGCATCCTGGCCTTGAGCATCAGCCTTTCCTCGACAACAATCTGCCCGGCCAGAATCCTTTCCAAAACCTCATAGCGCTCACTGACTGCCACTTCGGTCAAAAAACCGAGGTCGCCAAGATTCACCCCGACCACCGGCACCTGCAACCGGCTTGCCTGGTCCGCCACATGGAGCAAGGTGCCGTCCCCGCCCAGAATGATGAGCAGGTCCATGTCATCGGCAATGGTATCAACTGCGGCGGCAATACCGCGCTCAGCCAGCCAGGGGAGCAATTCCTTGCTCATCGCTAGGGCTGCGGCAGAATCCTTTTTGCAGATGATCCCAACCTTACAGATTTTCATTGCCGCCCCAATCTACTTGCCAGAACCGGAGACCACAAGCCGCCCAAGCTCGCAGGAGCGGTTGGTGGCGGCCTCCACCGCGTTGGTGACCAGAGCCCGGAAAGCCCCCTTTTCAAGCTCATGCAGACCGGCAATGGTTGTGCCGCCGGGCGAGGTTACCATGGCCCGCAACTCGGCAGGATGCTTGTTCCCGTCCAGCGCCAGCAGCACAGAGCCAAGCACCGTTTGCAGGGCCAGGCTCTGGGCCACGGGCCGGGCCAGTCCCACCTTGACCCCGGCGTCAATCAGAGATTCGATAAAGGTGAACACATAGGCCGGACCGCTGCCGCTCAAGCCCGTAACCGCATCGAGATAGGACTCGTCCAGCACAAAGCTCACGCCGACCGCATTGAAAATACTGGTGGCAACAGCCAAATCCTCAGCGCTCACGCCCATGCCAGGGCTCAGGGCGGAAGCACCCTTGAGCACGATGGCCGGGGTGTTGGGCATCACCCGGATAACCCGGCAGCCACGCCCGGAAACCGCGCCTTCCAACACGGCCAGCGGGATGCCGGCGGCAATGGAGATTATCAGGTGGTGAGCCTGGATCTTTTCGCGGGAATCGCTAAGAACTGCGCTTATCACCTGCGGTTTTACGGCGAGAATAACAACCTTACACTCGGCCCAGACAGCCGTGGCTTCGGAAACCGTGGCAACCTTATACTCCTTTTGCAACAAGGCCTGCCGGTCAGTACTGGGGTCGACAACCACAATCTGCCCGGCCTCGACAAGCCCGGCCCCGGTGATGCCCTTGATCAGGGCTTCGGCCATCAAGCCTCCACCGATAAAGCCAAGTTTTCCTGAAAAACCCATATCCTGCTCCTCATGATTAGCCAGGCCGGGCGCGAAAATCCCGGCCAATTGGATCAACAATAATGATAATGCAACATCGTACCAATTTCCCCCGCCATTGCAAGTAGGATTCGAGGAAACACCCCAACCGCCAGGCGCAAAAAAACCCGCAGAGTTTTGCAACATCTGCGGGTCGTTATCCAGCTTGGGGCCTAAAAATAGCGTAAACCAATAAACGTAACTGTTCAGCAGTGCCGCAGATGCGCGAAAGAGGTCTGCGAGCTATAGCCAGCCTATGCGAACAGGCCGATGACAAAGCAGATGCGGTGCTGCTGGGCAGTTACATCTGCGGGTCGTTCCTCTCAGGATAGGCAAGATCGTTCAGGCGAAGCAGGGTTGCCCGGCAAGAGCGATGCTGGGCGGCAACAGATAGGACAACAGCTTATCGCCAGCCTCCTTGGTGCTCAAGACCACCTTGTCCAACACCTGGTTGCCCCCTTCTTCCCCATAGGCGATGAGGTCCCACCGTTCAGGCTGGGCCGCAAGCTGCTTCATCAAGGAAAAATGATGGCCATGCCCTGATTTTCTGGTCACGACATGCCCCAGCAGAGGGAAACCCAACAGGGCCAGATCGCCGATCACGTCCAGGGCTTTGTGTCTGGCGAACTCATCGGCAAAACGCAACCCCTCGGCATTGACTATGCAATCATCGTCAATGACCACAGCGTTTTCCAGGGAACCGCCCAGGGCGAGTCCGCTCTGCCTGAGCTTCTCGACCTGATCAAGGAAACCGAAGGTCCTGGCTCCAGCAACCTCCTGGGCGAATTTCTGTGGGGTCAACTCACTGGAGAAGATCTGCTTTCTGATCAGATGGTGGTTGAACTCAATCTCGCAGGTGACCTTGAACCCATCATAGGGTAAAATTTTCACAAAGGAATCACCCTCGGAATAGGAGATCTCCTTCTTCACCTTGAGCATCCATTTGCAAGCATTCTGCCGTTGGCGGCCCACTCGTTTCAGAACATGGACAAAGGGGCCAGCACTGCCATCCATGATGGGCACCTCGGGGCCATCGAGTTCGACCACCGCGTTATCGATGCCCATGCCGAAAAGCGCGGCCAGCAGATGTTCGGTGGTGGAGATCATCGCCTCATCCTCGGTGGCAATGGTGGTGGCAAGCCGGGTGTCGACAATCCGGTCCATGAAGGCGGGGGTTGGCGCGGCCTGCGGCAAATCACTGCGGACAAAGCGAATCCCACTGTTTTCCTCGCCGGGCAAAATAGAGAGAGTGGCATCCTTGCCGGAATGGAGGCCAATACCCGCAAAGCTTACCGGCCTTTTTATGGTGTGCTGTAATGAATCCATATGTGAACACTCTTTTCTTGGTCTGTGTCTATTTCACAACGATAACGAAACTATATGGGATATCTGCAAAAAATAGACCACCGCAACCAAATCGGAACATAAAATATATAAAATCATTTATTTTCGGGAGGTTACACAGGATTACCACAAACGGAAAAATACAGGGGGGTTACCAGACTGTTGCAGAAAAACCACACCCAAAAATACCCGGACTTCCCGGAGTCGTGCATTTACAGCCACAGCTACAGAGGCTGCTCGCCGAGCCGTTCAGCCATGAACAGATCAAAACCCTGATCCATGCGAAGTTCGATGGTCAGGGCCAGGATAGGAAACTCCCCAAAAAAGGGCCGGAGTTTGACAAAATCCTTTTCCGTGGCGATAAGCGCCTGGGCGCCGTGTACCTGAGCGGCTGCGACAAGGGCCGCAACATCCTGGGCCGTGTAGGCATGATGGTCCTTGAACTCCTTAAACCCGGCAAGAGAAAATCCTTCCTGACGCAAGGTCTGACGGAAGGAGTCCGGGTTTGCGATTCCGGCAAAGGCGAACACCGTCATTTCCCGGGCCTCGGCAAGGGTATAAACCCTGCCCTGCTTGCTGTGCCAGATCCCGGCAGGCAGATATGCTCCCGCAAACACTGGCTTTGCCGGAAAGGCTCCCTGGAGCCGCCGCTGAAAATCCTCTACCTGGGTGCGGTTGCCGCTATCAACTCCGGTAATGACAAAGCAATGGGCTCGCTCCAAGGTGGAGAACGGCTCCCGCAATGGACCTCCGGGAAAAACCCGGCCGTTGCCAAGAAGCGCCCTGGCGCTGAAGAGAACCAGATCAAGATCACGACTTACGGCAAGATGCTGAAATCCATCATCCATGACGATGCGGTTCACCCCAAACTCTTGGATGGCATGCCTTGCAACCCGTACCCTTTCTGGGCCGGTCAGGACCGGAACCCCAGGCAGCGCCTCGGCCAGCATGAAAGGCTCATCCCCGGCCATATCCGGCGGGAGCAGTATCCGCATGCCATCGGAAACGACATTCACCGTACCGGTGGCCTTTCCCCCATAGCCACGGCTGACAATGGCTGGCCGTAGATCCCTGTCCAGGAGCAAGCGGGTCACATAGCGCACCATGGGCGTTTTTCCGGTGCCCCCCAGGGTGAGATTGCCGATACTGATGACCGGCACCGACAGGCGCTGGGATTTCAACAGGATATTTTTCCGGTAGAGAAAAGCGCGCAGCACCATGACCAGACTGTACGCCGGTGAGAAAAGGCGCCCGATCAGAAAGAGAATGGTGAGTAGTTGTTTCATCCTCTCGCCTCCCGCGCCAGCACAGTACGGATCAGCGCGAGATGCGCCTCGGTGACACCACGCCTGGAGGCAATCAGCTCCTGCGCCTGCCGCCCTACCCGTTCCCGCTCGGCAGAATCGGCCAACAAAAGGGAAAGCTCAGCCCGGAACCCCGCTGCATCATGGACCTGCCTGGCCCCACCCACCGCCAGAAGATCGCGACTGATCTCGGCAAAATCCTCCATGTACGGCCCAAACAACACTGGCTTCCCATGCACCGCAGGCTCCAGCGGATTGTGGCCCCGCTCCGCCACCAGACTGCCGCCGACAAAGGCCACATCGCACAAGGCATATACCGATGCCAACTCTCCCAGAGTATCAAGGATCAACACCGAGCCTCCCCCTACGCCGTCGACAGAACGGCGGATGACAGAAAGACCCCGCCGTGCCGCCATGGCTGCAATCTCGGCGCCCCGTTCCACATTCCGCGGCGCCACGATCAAAAAAAGATTGGCGCAGGATTGAACAAGCTCTTGAAAGGCATCGAAGATAATCTCTTCCTCTCCCCGGTGGGTGCTGCCCGCCACCCAGACCAGAGCCTGCTCCGGGATATGCAAGGCAACCCGGTCAAGCCCTGCCTTACCGCCACTCCCAGATAGGGCTGCGTCGTATTTGAGATTGCCAAGAACCGCCAGGCGCGCAGGGTCAACCCCCAACTGGCGCATACTGCTGGCATCCTGCTCCGTCTGCATGACAAGGGCTTGGAAAGAATTAAAAAGCGGCCTAAAGAGCCAGCGAAACCTACGGTATCTGGCAAATGAGCTATCCGAGGCCCGACCATTGACCAGAAGACACGGAATATCCCGCCGATTGAGCTCCGTCAGAAAATTCGGCCAGAAGTCGGTCTCCACCAAAACAAAAAGATCCGGTCTTACCCAAGAGACCAGGCGCTTTACACTCCAGAATAGATCAAAAGGAAAGGGCACAAAACAATCGACATGTTCGTGAAGGACGCTACGGGCAAAAGACTCCCCGGACCGGGTGGCCGAGGAAAAGATGATGCCCCCCTGGGGATAGCTCCGTCGCAGCTCCTGCACCAGATTCCGGGCGGAAGCCACCTCGCCCACGGACAGGGCATGCACCCAGATACGGGGTCTGCCCGAAGCGGAACCGCCAGGGCATTCCCCGAGGGCGAAGCCGAACCGTTTAAGAGAACGACTGCGGTACTTGGGCGTCAGTATAACTTTGACGAAAAGAAGCGGAGCGAATACAATCACCCCCACCGTCAAGAACAGATTGTAAATAAAAATCGATACCATATCCATTATGAACCTGATCTTACTCCATCCGCAGGAACTGACCGATCAGCATGTCACCCTGACCGATCGCCGCGCCGAACACATCCGCAAGATTCTTCGCGGCACAATCGGTGACAGCGTCCGGGTCGGTATGCTTGGCGGCTTGCTTGGCACCGGCTGCATCCAGGAGATGGACGGCAACCGCATTGTACTCCAGGTGCATCTCGCCACCGAACCACCAGCCTTCCCGCCCACCGATCTAATCCTGGCCGTACCCCGCCCGATCATGCTAAAACGGGTCTTGGCCCAAACTGCCTCCATGGGGGTGAGCCGGATATTTCTGGTCAACGCCAACCGGGTTGAAAAAAGTTTTTTCAACTCCACTCTCATCCAGGGCAACAACTTTACCGAACCGTTGCTCCTTGGGCTTGAGCAGGCCATGGACACCAGGCTGCCGGAGATTTCTGTCCATCCCCGCTTCCGGCCATTCGTGGAAGACTTGTTGCCCGACCTGCTCAGCGATTGCCCGATCCGGCTTCTCGCCCATCCGGAAGGCGACCAGACCATTGCCCAGGCAGCTAAAGGCCTGTCTGCCCAGCGAGCCGTTCTTGCCATCGGCCCGGAAGGGGGCTGGGTTGATTTTGAGGTGCAACGCTTCAAGGAGCAAGGCTTTGCACCATTCAGTCTCGGCCCCCGTATCCTCCGGGTCGATACCGCAGTCCCGGCTCTGCTGGCCCAGCTTAGTCTGCTCCGCCAGCTTACCTAAAGCCCGGAGAGCCATCATACTCCCCAGCCAAAACGCTGGCGGACTCGCTCCACCAGCACGGTCAACTCTTTGAATCCCAAGGCATAGAGCGTTATCCCGTAGACCGCCCCGCCTGTAGCAATAGCCACGGCGAGCGCAACCACGCTTCCCGCAAAACCGGCCAGGGCAATCGGGGCGAGCAGATATTGCACCCCGAACAAACAGAGGGCCATGGCCAATGAGGCGCAAAGTACCCGGCCCAACCCGGATAAAAGATAGCGCAGGGAATATCCGGCGAGTTTTCGGTACAAGACTGTACTCAGGAAAAGAAAATTCAGGATCATAGCGCAGGAGATGGACAGGGCAAGGGCCTTGTGCTGCAAGAAACCAATGGTAAGCCAAACCAGGAGGACGTTAGCAGCCATGGTCAAAAAGCTGCCCAGCACCGGATACCGGGTTTCATCGAGAGCGTAAAACACTGGAACCATAATCTTGACCGAGGAATAGGCAAAAAGGCCCACGGCATAGCAAGACAGGGCTTCGGCGGTTCTCACGGTGGCCAGGCTGTCAAAGTTGCCATGCTGAAAAATGACTCTGGTGATGGGCTCCCCCAGCAGCATCAACCCCACCGAGGCCGGAATGGTCAGGGAGAAGGCCAGGGTAAGCGAGGAGGCATAGGTTTCCCGCAGCTTCTCCATATCCTTAAGCGCGGCATACCGGGCAATCACCGGCAGGGTAGCGGTGGAGAGCGCAACCCCGAAAAGCCCCACCGGTAGCCAGAACAGGCGAAAGGCGTAACTGAGCCAGGAAAGGCTGCCCTCGGCCAGGGAGGAGGCAAAATAGGTATTGATCAGCACGTTGATCTGTAGCGGTGCAAGGCCGATCACCGCCGGGGCCATGAGTTTCATGATCCGGCGCAGGCCGGGATGGCGGAGGTCAAGCTGCGGCATAAAGACGAAGCCGGCCTTAAACAGAACAGGCAATTGACAAGCAAGCTGCAACATGCCGCCGATCAGGGTGCCGATGGCCATACCAACGATGGGCGGCTGGCCGAAGCGGGGCATAAGCAGGGCAAAGCCAACGCCGCCAATGATCGAGCCAAGGTTGAAAAAACCTGCGGCCAGGGCCGGGACGAAAAAGCGCCCCCTGGTGTTCAGAATCCCCATCACCACCGAGGACAGGGAGATGAAGATAAGAAAGGGAAACATAATCGTCGAGAGAAGCGTGGTGAGCGCAAATTTTCCGGGGATCGATTTATACCCAGCCTCGACCATGAAACCAACGATTTGCTCGGCAAACAACATCCCCACCAGGGTAAGGCAGCTGAGCAGAATCGCAATAAAGACCAAAACATTGCCAGCCAAGGCCCAAGTCGCCTTTTCGCCTTTATTGGCTTCATAGTCGGAGAAAACCGCGACAAAGGCGGCGCTCAAGGCGCCTTCGCCAAAGAGATCCCGTAGCAGGTTGGGGATACGGAAGGCCACCACAAATGCATCGAAGGCAAAACCTGCCCCGAAAAACGAGGCAAAAACCTGCTCCCGGACCAACCCCAGGACACGGCTGCACATCACAGCCACCCCGACTGTGCCGGCAGACTTGGCTATTTTTCCTGTATCCTGTGAGGGTTTTTTCATTAAAAATCACCAAAAAACGAATACAACTCCATTTTTATCAAGCCAAACAGGGAACTATTCAGGCCAAGCCAAAAAACAGACCATCCCCCATCGGTAACTGTTCAGCAGCGCCGCTTCACTGCTGCCGCAGATGCTAGGAAGAGGCCTGCAAAGTGTGCTAGTGCACACGAGCAGGCCGATGACAACGCAGATGTGGTGCTGTTGGACAGTTACCAAAATAGCAGGTTGCCCAGCAGAAGACAACAGGCATTCCGATTAGCTGCTTGACTTCATTGGATTTTTCTTACTACTATGCAGACGGATATCACTGCTTGAAGGAGACAACGCATGACCTCATACACCGGCGGCATACTGACCATCAGCGACAAGGGCTCACGCGGAGAGCGGGAAGACACCAGCGGCCCGCAACTGCAAGCAATGCTTGGCGAACAGGGATTTTCCGTGGTGGCCTATGCAATTGTCCCGGACGAGATCGCCATAATCCAGAAAACTCTCCTGGCCTGGGTGGATGAAAAAAAAATTGACCTGATCCTGAGCACCGGCGGCACCGGCGTTTCGCCCAGCGATCTTACCCCCGAGGCGACCAAGGCAATTCTTGATCGGGAAATTCCGGGCATCGGCGAGGCCATGCGTCAAGCCAGCCTGCAAAAAACCCCCAATGCCATCCTCTCCCGAGGAATCGCCGGCACCAGAAAACAAAGCCTGATCATCAACCTCCCGGGCAGCAAAAAAGCAGCCAGGGAAAACTTGAAAGCCGTGCTCCCTGCTTTGCAGCATGCCATCTACAAGATCAAGGGCGGGACCAACGACTGCGGGAGCTGACTCTGCACCACAAAAAAAAGGCCCACGGAAACCCGTGAGCCTTGAAAAACCGCCGGACAAAAACAAATCAGCCGCAATCAACCTCAACGGCCATGGTATCTTTTTTCTTCATGGCGTCAATCTCCCCGATCAGATAGGGGGTTTCGCCCAGGGCTATCAGTTGCTGCATACAGTCATCCACCTGCTTGGCATCGACAACCACAACCATACCGATGCCGCAGTTGAAGGTACGGCACATCTCGTAGGCTGAAATTTTTCCGTTTTTCTGGAGAAAATCAAAAATCGGCAGAACCTTCCAGCCTTTCTTGTTGATCACTGCCTTGCAGCCATTGGGCAAGACCCGCGGGATATTATCAATAATACCGCCGCCGGTTATATGAACCAGCCCTTTCACCTTAAAGTTTTTCACCAGATTCAGCAGCGTCTCGCTGTAGATCCTGGTCGGGCGCAACAATTCCTCGCCAAGGGTACAACCGAACTCTTCGATTTTATCGTTGACGCTGAGCCCCATCTCCTCAAAACAAACCTTACGCACCAGGGAATAGCCGTTGCTATGCACCCCACTTGAGGCAAGGCCGATCAATTTGTCGCCAACGCTGATCTCGGAGCCGTCGATCAGTTTGTCGCGCTCACAAATACCGACCACAAACCCGGCAATATCATAATCCCCAGCCTGATACAAGCCGGGCATCTCTGCCGTTTCCCCACCGATCAAGGAACATTTGGAAATCTCGCAGCCCTTGGCGATGCCCTTGACCACGTCGGTGGCAACCCCGAGATCAAGTCCACCGGTGGCGAAATAATCCAGAAAGAAAAGGGGATGCGCGCCACAAACGATAATGTCATTCACGCACATGGCCACCAAATCGATGCCAATAGTGTCATGCTTGTTGCACATGTCAGCGATCTTCAGCTTAGTACCAACCCCATCGGTTGACGACACCAGGACCGGATCCTGAAACTTGCCGCCGCCCAAGGCGAAAAGCCCGCCAAATCCACCGATGCCGGTAAGCACGCCTGGGCGGAAGGTAGAGGCCACGATTGGCTTGATGGCATCGATAAAAGCGTTGCCCTTATCGATATCAACCCCTGCTTCCGCGTAACGAGAAATCTCTTTCTTGGCCATAATCTTCTTCAGTAACCCCAAATTCTCAATCTTATAAAAAAGAAGCAGCGAATGAAAAATCCGTGCTGTACGTTCATGTCTCTATTTTAGAAAAATATCGGCTTATGGCTCTGGCTCTTCATTTTTTTAACGAACCATCTTTAATTGCCATGCCCTTAAAAGTCAACCAGTTTTCCTGTAACTCGTTGAGAACACAAGGGTTGCGCAAATAGCGAGAGCAAGGGCCTTCTCCTGCGCCTCACCTCACCTTAATCAAAGTGTACTCTGTTCAGTCGGATAAACTCAAGCGCATTTCATCCTCGAAACACGAATTGCCACAACCTCCCACAACACCCCGGCTGGCGCGAAAAATCACTTACGCGGTTGACCTCCCTCGCATTGTGCATTATTCTACGCTGATGAAGTTTTTAATGAAATACCGAGCTTCCTTTGCTGTGTTCCTGTTGCTCCTTGGCTTGTGCTTTCTTATTTTCACCTTTAGAAACACACCCCCAGCTTCCTGAGCTGGCAAAGCAAAAGCACCCCAGGTCGGAGCGCCAGTCACCCAGTAAACACATCTCACTGACACCAAAGGCCATGCGCCTACGGAGGATATCACCATGGACATCGAACGATGCATCAGGCTTGCCAGCGAAGAACACTACTGCCCCTACTGCAAGGAACGGCTTTCCTGCTGTGAGGCCCCACCATTTCACATTGGCGATGGCCTGGGCTGGGGATCGGATATCCTGTTTATCTGCCTCAACAATGACTGCTCCATTTTCTCTAAAAGCTGGGAGCAATTTGAGGAACGCTATGGCCACAAGGCTTCCTGTCGCTACATGCTGCTGCCAGGAGAAGACAATGGCATGACCATCATGGTGGGGGGGGCCGACGCCTTTACCGGATCGATTATTGATGTTGCGGCCCTTCAGCAACAAAGCGAACGCTTCCTGAAAGAAAAAACCTATACCAAATGCCTGGATAGTTGTGTGACTGAAGGCAATCTCGCCCCAGCTCTCTCTCTTGTCCTTGACAACTCAGCGGACCTCGCGGCGCGCAAACGGGCCTGCGAACTCCTGACCGACCTGAACAACCTCGACTGCATCGACCCGATCCGCAACCACAAGTTCATCCATGGCGATATCGAGATGCAGGCCAACCTATCCATAAAGCAACTTCTGGAAAACAACCACCGGAAGGAATGCCCCTACTGTATGGAGATCATCAAGTCCCAGGCCAAGATGTGCAAGCACTGCAGTAAAGAGCTATAAGCCCAGGCCTCCCCGACTTTGCCCTTGCGAAACAGAAACCGATTGATTATATAGGGGTGCGTTGGTTCCGGGGAGAATATCCCCCATATGGTGAGCGTAGCTCAGCTGGTGGTAGCACCGGGTTGTGGCCTCGGAGGTCGTGGGTTCAAGTCCCATCGCTCACCCCAGGAAAAAGATAAGGGTTTCGCATCATTGCGAAACCCTTTTTTTATTGTCCCGCCGCCTGCCCATCAAATCTGGTCCAGAGGAGGTATCACTCTCCTTTTATCAGGATGTGCCTTTCCCCCGATGCAGCCAAGAAATTTTATCCCACAAGCCACGAAGAATTTGCACCTCATGTTCGGTCAAGCCCTGACGGGCAAACATCCGTCGCAGAATACGAACCAAATGTTCCGGATTCTGGGGATTGAGAAAACCCACCTCGGAAAGCACCTGCCGCATCTGCACAAACATAGCTTCCAGATTCTTTCCCAAGGCCGGGCGTTTCCCCCGCGCCTTGTCCTCGGCAGGAGCAGAAAACTTCAAGGAGGCCTCATACAGACAAACCGCCACCGCCTGGGCCAGATTCATGGAGGGCAAATCGGAATGGGTGGGAATAGTCACACAGTATTGACAGAGATCCAGATCTTCGGTCCTAAGCCCCGTGTCTTCAGGACCGAAAACAATTGCGGCCTTGGCAGTTTTTGCCAAAGCCGCGATTGTTGAGGCCGCCTCCGCCGGGCACAGCAGCTCCTCCCGATATTTGCCGAATCGACGGGTCGTGCCCAAGGCGAGGTTCCTGTCGGACAGGGCGAGAGCCAGATTTTCATACACCTTGGCCCGCTCAAGAAGGTCAATGGCGGACACCGCCATATTGCGGGCTTCCGCCCCGAGATGGCTTGCCCGCGGCTGCACCAAACGCAGCTCGCCGAAGCCGAAATTCTTCATAACCCGGGCCACGGAGCCTATATTCCCCGCCCCTTTAGGCTCAACGAGAACGACACAGAGATTACCACAAGGCATTAACATTAGAAGGAACCCTTATTTGACTGCACAATAGATTATCTGTCTTCCAACAGAACAGCACCAGCTCAAAAAAATCTTCCCCGAAATCAGCGAACCTGAAGATTATCGACAACACCCCTAACACCCTCTATGGAACGAATCAGATGGAGAACATTTTTCTTCTGTTCCTGGTTTGCCACAACACCGGTAACATTGGCCGTGCCTGAGTAAACATCCACATCGATGTTGAGCGACCTGATGCCGGGCTCCTCCATGAGTCTCGTCTTGATTTTGCCACCCAAAACCTTATCATCAAAACCCTGCCCTATGGTGCGAGAACCAACCCGGAGCTCATTTGTCACCCGCACAACCCCAGACACCGATTTGGCAAGGGAACCCGCCCGGTTCGCCTCCTGCTGCGAATCAACGTACCCGGAAAGGACCACCACCCCCGCGACGGTATCAACATCAATATTCCGGGCCTTGACGTTTTTATCGCCGATGAGTTCCGTTTTGACCTTGGCGGTGATCGCTGCATCGTCAAGCATCGCGGAGGCAGGCCGCTCATCCGTGCCCACCGCGTACCCACCTGCAGCCCCTCCGCCCACTACGGCGGCAGCACAGCCCAAGCTTGTCAAAATACAGCCACAGCAGAGCACTTTGACGAAAAAAGTCGGCATTTTCATCGGCATATCTCATCCCCTTTCTCGATTTTTTGTTCTCGCCCTTTATCCAACAGGCTGATTATACTCAAAGACACCCACCATACCCACACCTTTATTTCTCAACATTTACCAGCACCCTTCTCCCCTTCTAAAAAATCTTCAGCATGGTTCCCAGCCACCGCAACAAAAGCCAGCCCGCACCTTTTCCACGATTATGCCTCATTGGAAAGACGAATATTCCTGCCCAAAACCGCCGATCAAATCCTTATATCTGATCATCCTAACTTGTTTTTATCCATAGTTTTACTCGCCCCACGTTTTTCTATTGCAATAAAAGAAAGAGCAGAGTATGGTGTTGAAACGAAAATAAATTTAAATAGAAGTAATACCTCTTCATGATATTCATCCAGCCGTGTTATTTCCCCCTCTGTATCGTCAGTTTCCTCAACGTTTCTGCCGATCACATACACAGAAAATATATTTGTTAAAAGTGGAACATCCCCGGACTGACACATTGTTGATTTTACCCTCGTCGCACTCCAGCGTTACCTCCGGCACCTTCCGACACGCATATCAAAGTGACAAAAAATATCTCAGCGGTCTTGAGAAAGACGCCGCTTTACGTGATGCAGCCCCCGTTTCCCCATTATGCCGCATCGCCAATTGAACAAAGGAGTTCTAATGAGTTTTGAAGAGTTTCAGTTTCACCCACATATAATCGCTGGCATAGAAGCCTGCGGCTATACTTCCCCAACCCCCATCCAGCGCGAGGCCATGCCTCCCATTCTCGCTGGCCGCGATATCCTTGGTCTTGCTCAGACAGGCACCGGCAAGACCGCAGCTTTTGTGCTTCCGCTCCTGCAACGCCTCCAAGCCGGACCCCGCAAAAAAGTACGGGCGCTTATCGTTGCTCCGACCAGAGAGCTTGCCGAACAGATCCATGAGAATATCAGCACCATGGCTGGCCACACCAGACTACGCAGCGTTGTTGTCTATGGCGGAGTAGGCAAGCCCGGCCAAATCAAAAAAATCAGAGAAGGCGCGGAAATTATCGTTGCCTGCCCCGGACGCTTACTTGATCACTTAAATGACAAAGCCATCAACCTCCGCGAGGTTGAGGTTCTGGTCCTCGATGAAGCCGACCATATGTTTGACAAAGGCTTCTTGCCGGATATCCGACGGATCATGAAGCATCTGCCGAACCAACGCCAAAATCTCGTTTTTTCCGCCACCATGCCGACGGAAATCCGTCACCTAGCGGAAGAAATCCTGAATAACCCGGCAGTTGTCCAGATCAATCACACCCAGGCCGTAACAACCATCTCCCATGTGCTCTTCCAGGTCACAAAAGAGAATAAGACCGCCATGCTGAAAAGCATCATGGCCCAGGAAGAGACAACGACCACCCTGATCTTCACCAAGACAAAACACAAGGCCAAAAGCCTTGCCCTACACCTGGAAAAATCCGGGCACAGCGCAACCTCCCTCCAGGGTAATCTGTCCCAGCAGAAGCGACAACAAGCCCTGGACGGCTTTAAGAATGGAACCTTCAAGGTTCTGGTTGCCACGGACATTGCCGCTCGCGGCATTGATGTCTCCGGGATTTCGCATGTTATCAACTATGATGTCCCGGACACGGTCGAAGCATACACACACAGGACTGGCCGCACCGGCCGGGCCACCCGGACGGGCGAAGCACTTACCCTCGCATCCCGCGAAGATGGCAGCATGATCCAGTCCATCGAGCGCACCCTGGGCAAAAAAATGATCCGCCGAAACGTTACCGGTTTTGTCGCTGAGGCTTGCGACCTTGAAGAACCACTCAAGGCCCGCGGCGAAAGACCGATAAGAAAGAAATCTGCCCCTGCTGGACCGGGGAGAAACAAGCGCACCAGGGCCTCGTCCTTTGATTTTGGCATCCCGGTTCCCGCACAACGACGGTAAATCGGTTTGGGCAACCAAACCTCCAGTCGGGATATCAAACGATATTTCGGC
>JAPLJH010000040.1 GCA_026388695.1 Deltaproteobacteria bacterium
TTGGTCGGGGTGCCGAGCCACATGCCGCTGTAGGTGTAGTTGTAGTCATAATGCTGGTAGCCCAAGCGGATAAAGGCCTTGCCGTACTTGGAGATGGCCTCGCCGGCAGGGAGGTCGTAAATGCCGTAGATTTCATAGACATTGCCACGGGTCGCCATCTTGGATGAATACATATCATCATGACCAGGGGCAAAGGACAACCAGTTCTTGGTGCCATGGTTGTATTCTGCGCCGATCTTGAGGCCGAGGTCAGCAATGTCGTAGCGTACGCCGACAAGGAGGCTGTACCCGTCCTTCACTTTCGGTTCAGACCAGAAATCGCCCAGCAGGGAGATACCCATCTCGTCTGTGGCCTTGGGAACACTATGACTCCAGCCAACGGTGCCAAAGTAGTTCAGGTTCTGGTATTTATCCATGTACACTGCGGCGGACTCGAAGAGATTGCCCATGTTCATCCGGTCAAGATAGGTATTGGTCAAGACGGTAGAGCCATCGGCGGTGCTCAGATAATGGCCTGTTGTGGGGTCGAACGCGAGACTGCCGCTTGTGAGACCCTGGACTGCCCGAGCCTTCTCAAGCGGGTTTGGGAAGTAGGTGTCGCCAGGCACGTTGAAGAGGTTGAAGGCGCCAAAGGACATGATGTTAAATAAGCGGTTGCCCTTGCTGTAGACATCCCAGTCGATCCCGGCAAAGTCCACATCGCTCATCCCGGTATTCTCGGGCTTTACACCTGCCTCGAAGCCGCGGCCATAGCAGAAGCGGATTCGGCCGGGGGCATCGGTCAGGCCGAAGAGATTGTTATAGGCATAGCCCAGGGAAATCCCGTCAAACGGGTAATCCATGTAGGCAATCGGGGTGGCCATCCGCTCATCCTGGCCCATACGCAGCTGGGCGGGAGGACCATCGGTGGTGGGCCGACGACCGGCTGAGAACCATACCGGCGAGCCGCCGATGTTGTTCCAGTTCATGAAGGCCCGGTCAAGGATCAGCTTGTTGTCGCCGGGCTGACGGCCCGCCGTGCCGTCAAAGGAACGGCCGTTTAGGAAGTAGGGGTTGTCGGTATCATGGATGCCGTTTTCATTGGTTTCCGGGGTGGGAGAGTCCTGGCTGCCCCAGGCCTTGTAGCCCACGATCCTGGCCTTGACTTCGACATCTTCGGTGGCCTTGGCCCGCAGGTTCAAGCGCAACCGGGTGGTGTACAGGGTGTCATTGTCATAAGTTTTGGCAGGGGTAGGATCAAATCCCATGTTGTGGAATATAGCGACCCGTGTTGCCGGAGTGAGAGTCTTCATGAAACCGGCAAGTGCTTGAGGGCTTGCCATTGCATTTGTCAGCATGCTAGTGGGGGTGGCCCCAGGCAGAGAGGAGAGGTAGTTGCTGACATCCCCATTGGTAAACATGGCCCACAAGGCTGTTGCCTGGGAGATGGTCACATTGGGTGCCCCGCCAAGACCAGCTTGCATTGCTGCCGGGCTGGCAAGATATCCACCTGCAGCAGTCGGGTAGAGACCGGCACCACCGGTACCGGTCATCAGAACACCAAACATTCCACCAAGGGTACTCAGCGGCCCGGCAGCCGTTGCCGCTGCCAAATACGGTTGCACACTAGTGAAATCGACTATTCCCGTAGCCACATTGTTGGCGCTATAAAAGGCTGCGGTGTCTGCCTTGTGATAATCCATCCGGTTCCGCATGTCGCCGGACCACTGAAAACGTGAGGCCAGGTCCCACTTCTCAGATTTTGCATCAAAATCCTCGAACTTCGCTTCCTGCGAGGTCTTGATCTCGGCCATCTGGGCCTTGAGGTTATTAAGCTGCTTGGTCAGAGCATCCATCTGGGCCTGCATGTCCGAGGTGGCGGCTGCACCGCCCGCACCCGCGGAAGCCATGGCAGGCAGAGCCAAAAGACCGGCCAGTGCCAATACAGAAATTTTTTTCACCATCTTCCTTCTCCTTTTCTTGTTGGTTGTGGTGTGTGATCCCGCTTCACTGGAACCTAGCTGCCTTTGTGAGATTTTCTGTGAGACCTGCATTGTTTCATGTCTTGCCGATAGAGAAATAATGGGACAGGTAGTCAATGGTTTGAAAAATGAAGGTTCATTCTTTGCTTTTGTGCTAACTCCCCGTTTCTGCGTTTCTTCGGCTGGTCGGAAACGCTCCGCATGAATTATTTAAGCTTGTTATTACACGGGATGTGGAAGATTTCAAGAAAAAAATGAACATTCATTCTTGGTGGGGGCGAAAAAAATATTATGCCTTCACCGCACGCCAGGCTGATGCCCACATTTCTTCAAGAAGGGTGGGTAATGGTTCTTGCACTACCCCCATCAGTCGCAGATGGATGAGTCGCATCATGCCGCCCAAAAAACTCGGTCCGGCAGCGGCAGGGGACATTGGCCGCAGTTCGCCGTTTTTGATTCCTTCCTGGATGGTTTGCCGGATAAGACCCTGGATTTTTCCGGTGCAAACGGGTGGGGCCGTTGGTAGAATTTCTTTGTGTCTTGTGAAAAATATGAAATCAACAACCTCTGGAAAATCTTCGGTGAGCTGGGCATAATAGGCCATGATTGCACGGCACCGGTCATGTGTGCTGGTGTGTTGGGCAATAATTTTTTCAATATTTGCAAAAACATCTTCAGAAAGTTCCTGATAGAGAGTCTGCGCGATTTCTTCTTTATTTTTGAAGTAACGATACACCAATCCGATACTGACATCCGCCTGTTCACGTATATCATGAACGGAGGTCTTGAAATATCCCTTGCTGCGGAAAAGCATTAGGGCCGCGTGCAGAATCCTGTCGCGTTTATTTTGTGAACTTGTTTTGTAGAAACTCATGAGACTAAACCTGAATGTGTTAGGGGAGGATACACAATCAGATTTCTATATAATATTAAGGGGGTTGTCAATCTTTGTCGCCCAGGGAGGCAAAGAATTCATGCTTTTTCGTTTTACGGTCGTATTGCCCGGATATACCCCTTGGTGCTCGGCGCATACTGCCGTACCGGGTCGCACTGGTCAGCGATCTCCCAGGCCCCGGCCTTGCCCTCGCCATCTTTCACCCCTGACCAGTATTTTCCCTCGCGATCCAGGGTGCAATCGCCATTCTGGAACAGATCAAAGAAGTAGTTGAGGTCGTAGAGTTCATAGACGGTGGGCAGACGCCAGTCGTTGTAGCCGCCTAGGTTCAGGGCGTGGACGTATTGTTCTGCATCCTTAAGACTAGTGGTCATCTTGCCTTTCTCAATCTGCCACATCTGGCCCGAGACCGTGTCCTGGCAGACGCCGTTGCCCAGGTTCTGAAGACGCGCCTGGTGGGAAGATTTTTCGGCGCAGCCCTGGAGAGAGAGAAGAACAAGTGCCAGGAAAACCAAGACGAGATGTGTGTGTTTCATGCCAGACCTCCTGTGGTCGTGTTGCAGGGAGGGAAACCCTCGTACCCTCCCCAATGGTGTTTTTTTGAGAACAAATCTACCGCCCCAGCAAGCCGGTGATGGCGGTAAGGAAATCGTTTAAGTCGTTTTTGTCTTTGCTGACTCTGGACATCATGATCGCGCCTTCCAGGGTTGCCACCACGGTTTTGGCCAGGAGCCGGGGTTGGGTGGCAGTGGGCAACAGGCTGGCCTTCCTGGCTTCATCAAGATGCTCTTCCAACAGTCCGGTCCAACGGCTGAAAACCTCTTGGATAACTCCGGAAAATTTTTCGTTGCTGTCGGTCATTTCCAGGGCGGTGTTGCCGAACAGGCAGCCTCCGACAAAGTTGTTTTTTTCCTGTTCTGCAAAGATCGCCTGGCAGGAGTTGATGATCTTTGCGAGGGGGTCGTGGCCTACAAGGGCCTTGAGCAGAAAAGAAAAGAATTCATCCTTGGCGTCTTCGAGAACTGCGAGGCCGAGATCCTCCTTGCTGGCAAAGTGATAGTACAGGTTGCCTTTCTTGACCCCGGTGGCCTCAATGACCGCACTGATGCTGGTGTTGTGGAAGCCCTGGGCCACAAGGATTTTCCGGGTTGTCTTCAGGATATGATCGCGGGTTTTTTCGCCCTTGCTGGTTGTGGTCATCGCCTGCTCTCTTTCGGGATAAATTAAACTGACCGTTTGGTACAATTTATACCCGCAGAGTTCCATCGTCAAGAGCTATCTTTTTGCTTTCTTTTCCATGGGCAATTCTTGATGCTGTATAGTGGAATTGGTCTCATGCACTGGAGGGATTGCTGTGGAGATGGGGCACGTTTTTTTTAGCTCGTTGTTTTGGCCCAGCGTTGCAATTTTGGGTTTCCCGGTGCAAATCAATGTCATCTTTACAACCATGAGGAGGGAAAATGAAGACACAAACGAAATGTGCAGTGGCTGGGTTGGTTGTGCTGGCTGGCGCGGGCTTTGCCTATGCCCAGGCGGGCAAGAGCAAGCCGCCGGTGGCCCAGGCCTGGCTTGATGTGGCAACCTTCTCCGGCATGGGGATGATGGGCATGGGTGGCAGTGCGAACCCCATGGCGATGCTGGGCGGGGCTTTCGGCGGTGGAAACAAGAATACCTTTGGCAACACCATGACGGGCAAGACCGGTTCCTGGCTTGATGTCACCCTCTTCACCCGCAACAACCCGAGCCTTGCCGAGGCGACCCAATCCGTGCCCGCGGGCAGCAAGCTGGCCCCGGAGCTCAAGCTGGTTTCGCCCAAGACCCAGAAGACGCCACCTCCATCGGATGACGAGCAGGTGGTCCGGGAAGATTTTGAACCTCCCAAGGGCAAGATTTACCTGTACTGGGGCTGCGGCGACACGGTGCGTCCGGGCCAGCCCCAGGTGCTGGATATGTCCAAGGCCAGTCCGGCGGACTACCAGAAATTCTTCGTCGGTCGTCGGGCGACCCAGCGCGGCGCGCATCTGGCCGACGGGCGACCCTCCTGGCCCAACGAGCAGGATGCGCGTCTGGTCCCGGAGGGCGCGAGCCTGATCGGGGAGCATCTCTTCAAGGGGCAGGGGATGCCGGATGGGTTTAAATTCGCCATCGGCCAGGCCCAGGACATCATGCCGCCCCTGGAGCTTAATCAGCGCAATAAGGATGGGGCGACTCAGTTGGATTGGAAGGGCCTCCCAACGGCGCGGGCCTATTTCATCTCGGCTATGGGCGCCCGTGGTGAAAACGAGATGGTGTTCTGGTCCTCCAGCGAGGTTCCGGAGAACGGGACCGGGTTGGTGGATTACCAGACCAACGCCGCAGTGGATCGTTGGTTGAAGGAAAGGGCCTTGCTCTCCCCCGATGCCCGGACCTGCACTGTGCCCAAGGGGATTTTCGGCAATGGCGCCATGGTGCGCATGATCGGGTACGGCTCGGAGTTGAACCTGGCCTATCCGCCCAAGCCGACCAATCCGAATCAGGTCTGGGAGCCGCAATGGGCGGTCAAGGTAAGGCTGAAGTCGGTGGCCAACGCGATGCTGGGCATGGATTCCATGGGAGAAACTGGTTCCGGCAAGCCCCGCCGCGGGAATGCAGATCAGCCGCAAGGCGAGGGCGCCATGGAGGGGATCGGCAAGGGAATGGATAAACTCAAAGGGGTATTTGGTTTCTGATCTCAGGCCAGATACACATCAAAGCGGCTGTTCTTGCCGCTGATGGTGAAATTCGGCTCCGGGCCAATCAGGGCAGGGGCCAGGCGGGGACGCTTCACCACCACCCGACGGCTGGCGATGGCGCGGGCTGCGGCCAGTAATTGGTCGCTGTCCTCGTCGTCGCCGACCAGCAGGCGGATAAGTCGCATCTCTTTTTTGACCAAGGCGCTTTTGCTACGGTGCGGGTACATGGGGTCGATGTAGATCACTTCTGGCTGCTCGTCCTGCCAGGTGCGGAGGATTTCCAGGCTGTCGCCCACCATGAGGCTGATCCGGGCCATGATCTCGGTCAGCATCGGCTCCTCTTTTGCTCGCGCCAGAGCATCTGCCAGCAGGGCCACCACCACGGGCGAACGTTCCACCATCTGTACCGTGCAGCCCAGGCTGGCCAGGATGAAGCTGTCCCGGCCCAGGCCTGCGGTAATATCCAGCACCACAGGTCTTGCCCCGCCCTTGAGGCCCACCGCTCTGGCAATGGCCTCTTTGCGGCTGGTGCCTTGCTTGCGGCGGTATTCGATGGCCCCACCGATGAAATCAACGAACAATGGCCCTTCCGCACCCTTGCCGGTTTGCCGCAGCTCCAGCCGCTCCGGGGTTAGGGTGAGTAACAAGACAGGGGTGCTTGCTGCCTGGTTGTCCAGCGGCAGGCCCAGTTGGGCGGCCAAGGCGCAGGCTTTGTCGGCCAGACTTGGGTCAGTATGGCTGACGGCGATGTGGGTTTCCTGGGTGCGGCTCGTCATGGCGGGTGGCGGATCATTTCCTGGTTGTGGGCGCAAAGCCGTGCGCGACTTTTTCCCGGTGCATCATTTCCTGTACATGGTATATTCAGGAGGTTTTTTCGCAGGCCACTTGGTCAAACCGCTCCACCTACAGCAGAGAAGATAATGGATACCCAGCATAAAGCACAAGCCAAAGTTGTGGCCATCATCCCGGCCCGCTACCATTCCAACCGCTTCGAGGGCAAGCCCCTGGCCAAGATCGCGGGCAAGCCCATGATCCAGCATGTGTATGAACGGGCCAAGGCCGTCACCATGCTCTCCCGGGTGGCGGTGGCCACCGATGACGAGCGGATCGCCGAGTGCGTGCGCTCCTTTGGCGGCGAGGTGGTGATGACCCGTTCCGATCATGTCTCCGGCACCGACCGGCTGGCCGAGGCTGCTAGTATCATGGGGATCGCTGAGCAGGACGTGGTGGTGAACATCCAGGGCGATCAACCGCTGTTCGAGGCGGAGGTGATTTCCCAGGTGGCCACGCCATTGCTGGAAGATCCGGCCCTGCCCATGTCCACCCTGATCTACAAGATCGTGCGTGAGGAGGAGATCACCGATCCCAACCACGTCAAGACCGTGTTCGATCGCCACAACAACGCCCTCTATTTTTCCCGCGCCTCCATCCCGTTTCAGCGTAACCCCGAGGAGTCGGAGGTGCCCACCTACTACAAGCATCTCGGCTTTTACGCCTACCGCAAGGGGTTCCTGCTCACCTTTGTTGGGCTGCCCGAGGGCGAATGGGAGCGGTTTGAGAAGCTGGAGCAGTTGCGGGCTCTGGAGTTCGGCTACCGCATCCGCGTAGTGCTCACGGCCCATGATTCCATCGAGGTGGATACGCCCCAGGATCTGGAGCGGGTGGAAGAACTGATCCGCAGAGACGGTACGAAATAATCCGAGAATTTTCGATAATCATAGCAAGAGGAACAAAAATCATGAGAAGAAACAAGATCACCATTATCGGCGCGGGCAATGTCGGCGCCACCGCTGCTCACTGGGCTGCCAGCCGTGGCCTGGGCGATATCCTTTTGCTGGACGTGGTGGAAGGGGTGCCCCAGGGCAAGGCCCTGGATTTGCTGCAATCCGGGCCGGTGGACGGCTTCAACAACCGGGTCACCGGTTCCAACGACTTCGCCGATCTGGCCGGTTCCGACGTGGTGATCATCACTGCCGGCTTGGCCCGCAAACCGGGGATGAGCCGCGACGATCTGCTGGCCAAGAACGTGGCCATCGTCAAGTCCTGCGCCGAGCAGGTGGCCAAGCATGCCCCGGACTGCGTATTGATTGTGGTCACCAACCCCATAGATGCCATGGTCTACACGGCCTTCAAGGTCACCGGTTTCCCCAGGGAGCGGGTGATCGGCATGGCAGGCGTCCTCGATTCCGCCCGTTACCGCACCTTCCTGGCCGAGGCCCTGGGCGTGGCGGCCCGTGATGTCAACGCCATGGTCATGGGCATCCACGGCGATCTCATGCTGCCGTTGGTTCGGTTGGCCAATGTGGCAGGCGTCCCGGTCACCGATCTGCTGTCCGCCGAGGAACTGGCCGCCATTGTCCACCGCACCCAGCACGGCGGGGCCGAGATCGTCAACCATCTCAAGACCGGCAGCGCCTTTTATACCCCAGGCCTTGCCGCAGTGGAAATGGCCGAGGCGGTGCTTACCGACAGCAAACGGGTGCTGCCCTGTGCTGCCTACGTTGAAGGGGAATTTGGCTTTTCCGGTTGCTTCCTTGGGGTGCCGGTGGTGCTGGGGAACAAGGGCGTGGAGCGGATCATTCAGTTCAAGCTCACTGCCGAGGAACAGGCGGCCATGGCCGACTCCGAGGTGGCGGTGCGCAAGCAGATGAGTGCTACTGGTTTATAAAAAGAATAGGCGGAAGGATTGGCCGGAGTCCTAGCTATCCTTCCGCCTAGCTTTAACGGAGAACAGTATTGACTGAAGCCCTGTCCGCCAGCGAATTGATAGCCCGCATGGGCGATGCGCGTTTCGGCCTGCTCGATCTGCTGCCCGAGGGTGATCTGGCCGAGAAGCTCATCGATCTGGCGCTTTCTGGCCCGCCGCCAGTACCTGCGGGTATGGCCACGGAGTTGGCTTGCCTGAACCTGGCCCTGAATGCCACGGAAACCAGGAATGTCCGGGTGGTTGTTTTCGGGGGCGGCACCGGGCTTTCCAATCTCATCGGCGGCGACAGTCGCAATCCCCTTTGGCCCTCCGATCCTTTTCAGGGCCTCAAGGAGGTCTTTCCGCACACCCAGGCCGTGGTCTGCGTCACCGACGACGGCGGCTCCACCGGCGAGTTGCTCAAGGACCTGCCCCTCATCGCCTTGGGCGATATCCGTCATGTCTTGCTCTCTTCCATCCGGCAGGAGAAACTGCATGAGCGGTACGGCCTTGCTGGTCGGGAGGCGTTGCAGGCAAGCGCTACGCTGCACCGGCTCTTTAACCACCGTTTTGAAACCCCGCCCTCCTCGCCCCATGCCCTGTTGGGCGATGCCGATGTAAATCTCGCTGCGCTGCCTGAGGCCATGGGACAAGGGCTGGCCAGCCTGATTGAGACAATTTTCAGCGAGCCCCAGCTACGCTCCCAGCTTTCCCGTCCCCATTGCCTCGGCAATCTCCTGCTCGTCGCCGCCATCTTGGACGCAAAGGAGGAGATGGCCGGAATCTCCCGGCTTGCCGAGCTTATCGGCGCCAATCCCGAAGCGGTCTTGCCCTGCACCACCACCCCGGCTCGGCTCAAGGTGCTGTACGGCAACGGCGTGCTGGTGAGCGGGGAATTCAAGTCGGGCCGGGCCCGGCGCGGCTATCCGGTGGACCGGGTTTTTGTTGAGTTTGCCGCCCAGCCCCAGACGCTGCCCAAGGCCCCGCCCCAGGTGCTGGCCGCCATTAATCAGGCCGACATCATCCTCTTCGCTCCGGGCAGTCTGTTCACCAGTATCGTGCCGATCTTACAGGTGCCGGGCATAGCCCAGGCGATCCGCGACAATCAAGGGGCGCTCAAGATGCTTGTGGCCAATCTCTGGGCCCAGGCCGGGGAAACCGATATGGCCCATGGCAACGGGCACGGCGACCACCCGCAGCGGTTTCATGTTTCCGATCTTCTTGGAGCCTATCACCGCAATATCCCCGGCGGGGTGGAGGGCCTTTTTTCCCAGATTCTGGTCCTTGGCCTGCGCGATATCCCCGGTTCTATCCTCCAGAGCTACGCCCTGGAAAACAAGGTGCCCATCTATCTTGACCGCGATAAGGTCCGGGCCATGGGTTTTGCCCCCATCGAGGCCCGGCTCTACGCCCAGGCCGATATCGAGCAGCGCGGGGTGATCCAGCATGATCCTGCCTCTCTGGCTGCGGCGGTGCGGGTCATGTGGGCGATTCGCGATTCCTTCGGCGAGGCGGGAGGGTGCCAGCTTGCCGGACTAGGCGCCAGGACGGAGGTTCTCCTTGATCCCCTGGGGCAGACAGCCAGCCAGCGTTTTGCCGCGATCCGTGAACGGTTGCATACCCTGGCCATTGCCGAAGAGCTGCACCCTGTACTGGCCGAGATCTTCTGGCGTCACGGGGATATTCCCCTCAGCCATCTGGACGGGGTTGCCGGGGTCGTTCTGCTGGATCGGGAGGAATGGAGCCGGGCCCAGGAATGGGACACTATTTTTTCATTTTACGATCCCATTGACCGGCTGATTAAGATTCGCAAGGAAATCTTTCCTGAGCCGGACCAGTTCGAGGTGGGATTCTTGATCGCCCTTGGTCAATCCTTATTGGGCAATTACGCTGAGGAAAAACGCAGGCTGCCCGTGGAGCGTGACGGCTTGCTCCTGGGCTATGAGTTCCGGCTGGTTCTGCGGCCGGAGGCGGAGCGGCGCTGTTTTTTCAGCCCGACGGAGCTGGCCCGGTTTCTGGATCTGGTCCGGATGCGGCGGGCAATAAGCGATCCCCGCCTCTATACCCGACTGGTAAACGGCGAGGAAGGCTTTACCCCGCCCGGCCTGATCTTCGGCCTGACCTATGCCTGGTATCTGGACAACCGCCATGTCTGCCATGTGGAATACAAGATGTCCATCAACCGCATGATGTCCTGCGGCCTGATCCCGGAGCAGCAACGGGTGGCAGGACGCAGGCAGGCGATGATCGATTTTTTCCGCACCGTGGTTTTTCGCTACACTGCCGTACAGTTGCAGCCTTCAGCCGATCAGGGCTTGGGCTGAATCAAGGGGAGCGGATCGATCAGCACGATGCCGGGATTGCGCCACAGGGTCGGCCACTCCAGCTCGGCTGGACGCCAGCCCGGCGCCAGCCAGCCAAGGGAGAGGTGGAGATGATCCGGCGGGGCCGAAGATCCCCGTATCTTTCCTGTCGCCACCGTAGCCAGTGGTTCTTCTGCACAAACCTGCACTCCGCATTCCACCAGGGGCTGAACATGGCCATAGAGGGAAACAAGCCTCCATCCCTGTCCATCCATCACCGAATGGTGCACCACCACGGTGCTGCCCAGAAAATCCTCGAACACCGCAATTACTTCACCATCCCAGAGCGGCGGAATCATGACCTGCTCCGGTAGCTCCCGCCGCTGTCCATCGCGGTCCGCAAGAAAGAGCAGGTCAACCCCCTCGTGCGGGTTTTGGCGGGTCCCTTCTTTCCACCATGCCTCGGTATCCTGAAAAAGCATGCCGGGGAGGAAGTGCCAGTCGGGGCAGGCTTCGGCAAGGTGATTCAGGTTCAGGAAGGTGCTGGTAAATTGGGAGTCCGGGATCATGGGTGTTGGGTCAGACGAGGAAGAAGGTTGAGGTGCATTCAGAGATAATGTCCTTGAATTGCTCCATGGTGTCAGGTAGACATATAACACCCCCGGATAATTTTAGCCGGAATTATGTAGCTAGCTCGATAACACCCCCTTGCGGGGTGGATATGTGGCTATTTAAGAGAAAAAAAGCTCAAAACTTGCCCAGGGAAATCAATTAGAGGGCCAAAAAACGAGCAGAAAAAAACAACTCGAGCTAGCTCGATAATATTATTGTTGGGTTTAAAACTGAGGAAATATATAATGCCAAGACCTAGAATTTTCGTAAGTTCTACATTTTATGATCTTAAGCATATTCGGTCATCCCTGGAAAGCTTTATTGAAGGAATGGGATACGAGCCCGTTCTATCTGAAAAGGGGAAGATAGCTTATGACCCAGACATCCCATTAGATGAATCATGTTACCGAGAAGCAACTACTGTTGATATTTTGGTTCTTATTGTTGGTGGGCGATACGGCTCAGCGTCAAGCGACGTAGATTTAGAGGGCATCCCAGAATTTTACGATAGATATGAAAGCATTACAAAAAAAGAATACAATGCAGCGTATAGTAAGGATATACCTATATATGTATTGGTTGAGAAAAATGTTTTGACAGAGTATGAAACTTACAAAAAAAACAAAGGAAATAAAACCATACAATACGCTCATGTTGATTCTGTAAATGTTTTCTTGCTTCTTGAAGAGATAATTGCAATGTCAAAAAATAATCCAATTCATCAATTTGAAAAGCATTCTGAAATTCAATACTGGCTTAAAGAGCAATTGGCAGGATTGTTTCATGAACTAATCAATAGGAGATCAGAGCAAAAACAACTGTCAACTCTTTCTGATAAAGTCACAGAGCTAGCATCAATTAACAGTTCCTTGCAAAGATATATGGAAGCTGTCGTCTCGCGCGTCAGCGCGACGGAAGAGGAAGCCAATGAGTTAATTCAGTCTGAAAAAGAACGCTTGGATGCAGAAAAAACAATTCGTGAATTTAGCAAAATAGGTTTAGTGAGTGAACTGATTGAGATGCAAAACGTAACAGTTGAAGAATTGGTGAAGATGTATAAAGAGGCTTCTTCCATTGATGATATTGCAGCAGGGGCAGCTAAGATTTTAGGAGAGGATGGGCCAGATCGCTTAATTAAATATTGGAAAGATGAATACCCAAAAGCTATTGAAAGAATAAATTTAGCCAGATCAATTTTAGGTGAAAACCCTTTGAAATTTGAAGAGAAAGCGAAAAAAACTAAAAAATTCAAAAGTAAATAGCCCAACAAACGCTAACCTGACCGCAGGAAGCACTGGCATCAGCAACACGGAACGGGCGCGTCAGGTTAGCCGAAGCCGTTGGGCGTCAAAAAAACGGAGTGAACAATTGACACCAGATGAATACATAACTGAACGCGTCGATGACCAGATTGGTTGGTATGATCAAAAAAGCCAAGGGGCTCAGAGATGGTTTAAGCGCTTTCGCGCGTTGGAAATAATTTCAGCGGGCGCTATACCATTGTTCGCCGGATTCGGCGATGGTTCAACATGGAGCATTATTGTTGTTGGAGTTCTTGGTGCATTAGTTGCTCTCCTTGCGTCGCTTCTCAGTCTCAACCAATTCCAAGAGAACTGGATTGAATACAGAACAACCTGCGAATCGCTAAAACATGAGAAATATCTGTTTCTAACAAATGCCGAACCATATAACGAAGAAGACCCATTCGGGTTATTTGTGCAAAGAATCGAAAGTTTAATATCAAAAGAAAATAGTGCTTGGTCGCAGTACACCAGAACTGGTGCTGAATCATCAAAACCAAATGTTGCTAATGGATAAATAGAATGTCTAATGGATTGCTATCTGGTTTAGGTATCCCCAAAAGAAGAATATTCGTCAGTTACCATCATGCGGGCGACAGAGCGTACTACGAAGAGTTCTCGCGGTTCTTTTCGGCAACTTACGATGTAATTCAAGACAACTCCGTTGACAGGAATATAGATAGCACCAACACAGATTACGTCATTAGAAATATTCGAGAAAACTACATCACAGGCACGTCATGCACGATCGTTCTTTGTGGCGCACAAACACCATGGCGAAAATTTGTCGATTGGGAGATTAAAGCGACCCTAGATAAGAATCACGGTCTCATTGGTGTCAATCTCCCGCCTAATCCAACCCAGCAGGGTAAGTATACGGTGCCTGATAGGCTGCACGACAATATCGTCTCAGGTTATGCCCTATGGTTACAGTGGTCAGATCTGAACGCGGGCGCTCAATTCTTCATTTCTAAGATTGAAGAAGCAAACGCAAAACCCAGTATTCTGATTAATAACTCAAGAGCTTTCCGTTGTCGCAATGGGTAACCACGATAAAAAGCCGCCCAACAAGGCACTCCAGCCGACGCCGAAAAGCGGCGCGGCTGAGTTTAGACGTTATGTTTACAAAACTAAACAAGAGAACCAGAAACGGGAACAAAACCTATGTCAAAAGAGGATAACAAAGAAGTAGTCACAACCGATGAACTTATAATGGCACAAATGATTCGGCTCGATGCTATCGCACAGTTGCTTATTGAAAAGGGGGTTGTTTCAGAGGAAGAGTTTTATAGCAAGCTGAAGAACGTTCAGGCACAGTATCAGAATGTTTCTGAGTCTTGAAAATATGCATTGATATTACAAAGAGACATTTCTTGAAACAATCCTTTTATGATTTAAACCATTTTGATTTAGAGATGGTTCTAAAACAGAATGATTTAAACCATTCCGCAGCGTCAATTCTTTTTAATTGGCATTATAAGAAAAAAGAAAATGCGCAATGCTGTGAGAAGATTGCCAAAGATTCATTGGCGTTTTTTCAAGATAATTTTGACTTTTCTCTGCCCGAAATCGATACGGTTCATGAGTCAAAAGATCGCACCGTAAAATTTCTTTTTAAGCTTAAAGACAATCACACAATTGAAACCGTCCTTATTCCGTTTCATAATAAATATTCTATTTGCCTTTCATCGCAGGTTGGCTGTGCGATGAATTGTTCTTTTTGTTCTACCGGAAAACAAGGGCTTAAAAGAAATTTGGCTACAAGTGAAATAGTTGGCCAGTTTCTCCAGGCTTGGCGTTGGTTGGCGAAAAATAGGCCTGGAGAAGAAAGAATTCTAAATATTGTTTTTATGGGACAAGGCGAACCGTTACATAATTTTGATGCCGTTAAAAAAGCGTGTGAAATATTTTTATCAAAACACGGTACTTCAATTGGGGTTCAAAAAATTACTATTTCAACATCTGGGTATATCCCTGGACTTAAAAGGTGGAGTCAGGAAATTCCCGGAGTGAACCTTGCGTTATCTCTTCATTCTCCCTTTGAAGAAAAGAGAAATGAACTTATTCCCATTAATAGAAAATATCCACTGGCTGAAGTGTTGGCCTATATTGACCGGATACCTTTAAGTAAAAAACAATTTATTACGTATGAATATATTCTGATAAAAGATTTTAATGATTCTCCGGATGATGCTGAAAAATTGGGAACGATACTGGCAGGTAAAAGTGCTTATATAAACCTGATTCCTTTTAACTCATTCCCAGGATCCCACTACAAACGTCCGAATTTGGCTAAAATTGAAAAGTTTAAAGAAGTTTTAGATACTTTCAAGATTCCGACTTTAATAAGAAGTACTAAAGGCGATGATGTATTGGCAGCATGTGGACAACTCAATTCTAAAAATTAAATACCTGTTAGGGTAAGTGAATGATGTCGGACCAAGTTAATGATATGTTTTTATGAAATAAAACCCGTGAAACCTGAGCGTTAACCAGAAAATCCACCGGATGAACCGGAAGAGAAAATGGGGACGGAGCCCGGTTTCTTGGGAGTGGGTAAACTATCGTAAAATGTCTGAGTTCGTTCCCACGTTGCGTTCTGGGAATAACAAACAGGAGAACAGCATATGCAAGCCCGCGGACCACTCATGATCGAACACCGTCTCATTGAACGGATGCTTGCCATAATCCAGGAAACGCTGGCGCACGCAGTGAAAACCAGGAAGATTGACCCTTTGTTTGTTGATACAGCCGTTGATTTTATCCGGACCTATGCTGATCGCACCCATCACGGGAAAGAAGAAGATATCTTGTTTCGGGATTTGGAGAAGAAAGAGTTGTCAGAGGCAGACCGACGGGTCATGAATGAACTCATTGAAGAGCATGCTTTTGGCAGGGTTACAACCAAGGCGCTGGTCGAGGCAAATACCCGGTATCGGAATGGCGACTCCTCTGCTCTGGAAGATATTGCCAGGTGCCTGAGTACCCTCGCGGATTTCTACCCCAAGCATATCAAAAAAGAGGATAAGGTTTTCTTTCCGGCCTCCCGTGCTTATTTTTCCGAAGCCGAGGATCAGGCGATGCTTGCCGAATTCTGGGAGTTCGATCGGAAAATGATCCACGAGAAGTATAAGGCCGTCGTTGATGGTCTGACCGGGAAGTAATTCTGGAAACTCCCCATTTTGCCCCGGCTTGCACCGCTGGCTCGCTCACACCCCTCGCTTCATCCCCGGCCAGAGCAGGGTGTGGAGCTGGAGCTGGAGGCGGGCCGGGAGCGCGTCGGCCATGAGCCACTGGGCCAGCAGGGCGGGCGCAAGGCGGCCGATTACTGGGGAAAGGATCACCTTGGCCTTTTCGGCCAGACGGTGTTCCTCCATCATTGTCCTGGCCCAGTCGTAGTCGGCCCGGGAGCTCACCACAAACTTGATCTCGTCGTGGGGCGCCAACAGGTCGAGGTTGGCAAGGTCCATCTTTTCGGCCATGCCGCTGTCCGGGCATTTGAGGTCGATGATCTTCACCACCGCTTGCGGCACCCGCGCAATGCTGAGGCTGCCGTTGGTTTCCAGCAACACGGTGCGGCCCGTTGCGAGGAGAGCGTCCATGAGCGGATAGACCTCTTCCTGGAGCAGGGGTTCGCCGCCGGTGATCTCGATGAGGGCGTTGGGGTATCGGGTCGCCTCGGTCAGCAGGGTGCTGAGCGGGGTTGGGGTGGCCGGTTCCTCGTAGGTGTACTTGGCGTCGCAGTAGGAGCAGCGCAGGTTGCAGCCGGAGAGGCGGAAAAAGAGGCAGGGGTAGCCCGCAAAGGAAGACTCCCCCTGGATGCTGTAAAAAATCTCGGAAAGCTGAAGGCAGGGCTCATCCTTCACGGTAGGTCACGCAGCAGTTATCTGTTTCGCAGACCGTGACGCTGTATGGCCTGTAGCGTTCACTGGTCAGCGACTCCCTGAGGCGGTCAAAGATGTAGGCGGCGATGTTTTCGGAAGAGGGGTTTTTCTTTTGAAAGGCCGGAAGTTCGTTGAGATCCTGGTGGTCCAGCTCCTCCATGATTACGTTTACCGCTTTTTTCAGGTTCTTGAAGTCGATCCCCATGCCCAGTTCGTCAAGCTCGGTGGCGCGCACCGTCACTTCCACCTTCCAGTTGTGGCCGTGCGGTCGTTCGCAGTTGCCGGGATAGTTGCGCAGGTGGTGGCCCGAGGAAAAATGGGTGCGGGTAAAGATATCGTACATTGCAAAACCTCTTGAGTATGGGAAAAGTTCGTTTGTAAAAGTTTGCGGTCCGGGTACAATGTCCACTTGAAAAATGGACGTTTTTTGACTATGTAGTGGCACAGTTTTCGAAACATATCTATTCCCCCAGGGGAAGTCAACCGGTTCATGAGCGCCGGGAGCATTTGCCGACAGGTGCGGGCACCCGTTCCGCCTGTCCGGGCAAGGAGACAAGACAATGGCTTTGATCGCGCCTTTTCGCGCCCTTCGATACAACCCGGTCAAGATTCAGCACCTGGAAGACGTGGTCACTCCCCCCTATGACGTGATCAATCATGAGGCCCAGACAGCCTTTGTCGCCAAGAATCCCTACAACATGATCCATCTGGATCTGAGTAAGAACGTCAACGCCGAGCAGTTGACCGAGAGCCGCTACTTGCAGGCCAAGGAAACCTTTGTCAAATGGCAGCAGGAAGGGGTGCTGGTCCGGGACAACGAGCCCACCATCTATTTGTATCACACCGAGTATTCCCTGCCCTCGGGCAAGCGTCTTACCCGCAAGGGGTTGCTCTGCCTGGTGCAACTGGCCGAGTTTGCCGAGGGCATTGTCAAGCCCCACGAGAAAACCTTCTCCGGTGTTACCTCCGACCGGCTCAGCCTGCTGGACACCTGCCATGCCCAGTTCAGCCCGATCTTTTCTCTGTACCCCGATGCCCAAGGGCAGGTCATGGACTTGCTGGAAGGTGCTCGCTCCGCTGAGCCGCTCGCCTATGTCACGGATCACGACGGTTGCACCCATACCATCTGGGGGGTGACCGATCCGGCGATCTTGGCCCAGGTCCGTGCGTTGTTTGCGGAAAAATCCCTCTACATTGCCGACGGCCACCACCGCTACACCACTGCCCTCCAGTTTCGCGCTCTGATGCGGGAGCGTTTGGGCGAGGTTCCCAGCGACAGCCCCTACAACCACACGATGATGTATCTCTGCGGCATGGAAGATCCCGGCTTGTCCGTGCTTCCCACCCATCGTCTGGTGCGGATGCCTGAGGTTGTTGCCCTAAACGGGTTGATGACCAAGTTGGCGCAGAGTTTTATTGTGGAGGAGATCACCGGCGGCTCCCGCGAGACCTTGATGACTGAGGTTCTCTCCCGCATGGCGGAAAACTCCGGTGCGGCCACGATGTTTGGCCTGTACCATCCCCAGGAGGATCGCTGTCTGCTCCTGACCCTGCGGGACGGCGTGATCGACGAGGCCCTCGGCACCAAGCAGCCCGCATCCCTGCGCGAGTTGGACGTGGTGATCCTCTCCGACCTCATCATCGAGCGGCTGTTGCAGCTTGACCATGATCGGTGTGTGAAGGAAGGCCTGGTGGATTATTACAGCGATCCGGATACCGCTTTGGATGTTGCGATCAAAGAGGGTGAGAGTCGATCCGACCGCAGCCCCCTGCTTTTTCTGATGAACCCGACCCTGGTGTCCCAGGTGAAAAGGGTGGCGGACGAGGGGCTGGTCATGCCGCACAAGTCCACCTATTTTTACCCGAAGCTGCTCACCGGGTTGCTGCTCAATAAGATCGTACCCGAAGAAAAGATTCCTTCCTGATCCGCAGCCGGATGGCCATTGCCGAGGAGTTCAGCGAAGAGAGTCTGTTTGCTGGCAGGCTGCGCTGTCTGCAGCCTCGGCAGGGCTACCGGTTTTCCGTCGATGCCGTTCTCCTGGCCCATTTTCTCACCCCGGAACCGGATGCCCGTATTCTCGATCTCGGCGCCGGATGCGGGGTTGTCTCTCTGATCCTCTCCCACCGCTGGCCCATGGTCAGCCTTGTCGCCCTTGAAGTGCAGCCGCGTCTGGCCGAGGTCATCCGCCGGAATGTGGCCATCAATACCCTTGAGGATCGGTGTACGGTTATCGAAGGCGACTGCCGCCGAATTGCAACCCTGCTCCCCCCGAACAGCTGTGATTGGGTGGCGGCAAATCCCCCCTATTACCCGACCGGAAGCGGTCGCCATAATCCGGAAACCGAACGGGCAAAAGCCCGGCATGAGATCCTTGGCACTATCGGTGAGATGGCCGAGGCTGCGGTCTTTGCCCTGAAAGTCGGGGGGAGGGCGGCTTTTGTTTATCCGGCGGCGCGGGGTGAAACCCTGCTTGGCGTCTTGTGGGAAAACGGGCTTGCGCCGCAACGGTTGCAGAGGGTGCATCCGTATCCCGGGGCGGAAGCCGGGCTGGTATTGGTTGAGGCGGTGAAGGGTGGGGGAGAAGGGTTGGCGGTTTTGCCGTCGTTTTTTATTTGTCAGGAGAAAGGTGGGGCATACACGGTGGAGATGGCTGCCATGTATGCGGGGTGAGACAGGGGTTTTCTTCTTTTGCGTGCCCAAAAGAAGAATCAAGAAAAGGGCACCCCAGCCAGTCCTGGCCCTACGGGCTTCCCTTGCTTCTCGACGAGGGCGAGGCGCGGCAGGACAAATGGGGGAGATGGAAAATCCCATTGGCACGCAGCCGAGCACCGGAGAGGCTGCCGAAAAAGGGATTTGCACTGTTTGAGGCGAAAGCCGAGTTTGCAAAGCCCCGGCAGCATCGAGGAGCACAGGGCATCCCGCCAACGGCGGGACAAGAGACACAGGGGGCCTTTTCTTTGGTTCGTTTCTTTGGGCAAGCAAAAAAATGAACATACTAATTTCAGCCTGAATTCTCAGGAATTACCGTTAATTTTCTGCGCTCAACTCCGCCAAATGGGTCCGGGCAAACTCGATGGTCGGGTCCAGATCAAGGGCCAGCTCGAAATAGCGCGCCGCTTCCGCGTTGTTGCCCAGCCTGCGGTGATTGACCCCTAGATTGGCGTAATCGATGGCCGAGGCCGGGTTCAGCTCCACGGCCCGGTGGAAATGGGCGATGGCCGTTTCATACTCATCCCGTTTAAAATGGCAGAAGCCCAGCAGGTTGTGGATGTCCGGCCGTTCCTCGTCGTATTCCGCCCCTTTGCGCAGAGCTTCAATGGCCCGGTCATACTCCCCCATATCTTTCAGGCAGTCGCCCAGATGGGAATAGATATAGGGGATATCTTCTTCTTCCGGCAGCAGGGTAAGGGCCCGTTCCAGATGGGCCGCTGCTGTGACAAGGTCGCCTTGGGCCTGCATGTTCTTGCCGAGATAAAATTCCAGATAATAGGCGTCCGGCAGGTATTGCTGCATCTTGAGGAGTTGGACGATCTGCTCGTCCGGGTCATCAATCCGCTCGGTCACCAGCTTTGCCGCAAACAGCCCCACGTTGTTGATCCGGGAGCGCTCGCGGAAATGGCAGCCGGGGATGATGGTGTAGATCGCCGGCACCTGGAGCTTTTCGTGCATGGTGTTGATCACCAGCACCTCAAGACCAAGGCGGGACAAGGCGGCCAGGCAGTGGTCGATTTCGACCCGCATGTTGGGGTCGCTCAGTTGCGGCATCTCATGGATGGAGATGGCCGCTTCCACATCGGTGAGGTAGCGCACCTCGTCCATGGACAGGGGCTTGGGCAGGCCGCTGGCCACGTAGTTGGCCTGGGAGTTGAAGTCCCCGGCCAGTTGGGCCACCTCGGTGATTGCCCGGATCAGGGCCTTTTCCGGGTCTGGAGTGGTGCCTGCCGTATAGACGATCTCGCTGCTGGCCGGGAAGGTGGAGCGGTCAATGGCCAGTGCCGCCACCGTGGGGATGCCGGTATCCAGGGTGAAGTCGTTGAGGTAGAGTTCGATGTTGTTTTTGCTGAACTTGTCCAGCAGCTCCCGGGCCACCGGGTCGGTGACGGAATCCGGATCAATGGCTGGGGTGGCGAGGTGGTGGTGGTTGACCAGGGAACAGACATGCCGCTCCACCAGTTCGCTGATCCCCTGGAGGATCGCCTCCTCAAAGGTGTTGCCCGCCGAGGGTCCGTTGAACTCGTTGATCGCGTAAAACCAGCTGAAGGGCACCAGCAGCACCTCGCCGCTGTTGAGATTGGTGGCCCAGGTCCATTGGATGGGGATGTCCTCGATGAGCCGTTCCAGGGTGGCGATGTCGGTGTTCTCGTCATGGACCGAGAGCAGGAGGCGCACCAGGGGCAAAAGCGGCTGGCCGGATTTTTTGAGATTGGCGTAGGTATCGGTGATGAAGTTTTCTTCGTTTTGTTTGAAGCTGAAAAAGCTGAACCGCTCGGCCAGTTCCATGCAGGCGCTGGCCTGGGACTGCTCCGGGGTGCTGCCCTTGCCCATCTGCTTTTTGTTGCCGATCACTGCCTGGGCATCCTTGCCGCAGACGCTGAAGTACACGGGGATGTCTAGCCTGCCGTTGTCGATGCGGCGCACCTCCTGGAGGATGTCCAGATTCACCTCGACAAGCCGGGCCTTGAAGCGGTTCACCGTTTCGGTCGGGCTACAGACCTTGTCCTGGTCCAGGGTATAGTGTTTGAAGCAGTCTACGGGGCGGATGGGGGCGTTGTTCATGGAGTATCTCTTAGAAGAAAATGATGCACAGCCAGCAGATGGTGACGTTGGCCAGGGCGAGGAACACGGCGGCTGAGCCCATGTCCTTGGCCCGGCCGGACAGGGTGTGGTGCTCGCCGCCAAAGCGGTCCACCACTGCCTCGATGGCGCTGTTGAGGATTTCGACGATCAGCACCAGCATGAGCGAGCCGAGGAGTAGGGCCTTTTCCGCCCCGGTCTTACCAAGCAGGAAGGCCAACGGCGCAAGGACAAGGCAGAGGATCAGCTCTTGCTGAAAAGCCTTTTCGTGCTTCAGAGTGGCTTTTAAACCTGCCATGGACCAACCGAAGGCGTTGATGATTCGGGTGAGGCCAGCGCCGCTATTTTTGTCCATGGTGTTCTCCTAAGGGTTGCGGGCAAATACCACTGGCTGGCGGCCCGTTGCGGTTCTCTTACCGGAAGCCGCAAAAACTGTCACAATATAGCAGGGATATTGAAAAAGTCCATCCTCGGCTTTTTCCATTTCGACGTAGCCCGAAGATAGAACCCGCACGGGCGAGCTAAAGACCACTGAGGAGCAATGCCATGCCTGATTGTGAGATATTCAAGGAAGAGCAGGACTTTTACCGGATTATTCCTTTGAAGATGCTGCGGCGTACTCCCGGAGTTTTCTTTGACAACGTGCCCATGGCCTGTCTGCCGCGGATCGATGCCATCGACCGGGTGCTGCACGAAAAGAGCGCCGTCTCTCCCGGTCCGGTGGGCGAGGTGGCCAGGCCCTGGTACATGCATCCCCATCAGGCCGACAATCTCATCGTCCTCCATGGCACCCGGCATGTGGACATCTATCTGAAAGCCCACGGCATGGAGAGCTTTACCGTGACTCCCAGCCAGATTCTCCAGGGCGGCAAGGTGCTGCTCGACGAACCGGCCATGCTGGTCTGGCCCCGCTATGTCTTCCACCGCATCGTCAGCGGCCCGGAAGGCTCGGCCTCGCTCAATTTTGCCGTGCATTACGCAGGGCTCGACATGCGGACCAACTTCAGCATCTACGATCTCGACACGGTGACCGGCGCGTACCGGGTGATCCGCGAAGGGTTTCGGGACCAGGGAAAGTAGCTCGGCAGCTACAAAAAACAGGAGAGCGTCATGGCAGAGCCAACAGTGGATCAGGATTTGTGTATTGGTTGCGGGACCTGCGCGGAGTTGTGCCCTGGGGTGTTTGAGTTGCGGGACGATAAATCATGGGTGATCGGCCCGGACCAATGCCATACCTGCGATTGCGCAGCGGCCGTGGATTCATGTCCGGTCAGCGCCATAGAGATTCGCTAGGCGTTCTTTTCAGTATTACTGGTCCAGGGTTTCCCGCACCTTTCGCAAAAGTTCGTTGGGCGAAAGGGGTTTGGCCAGCAGGGGGACGGTGTCTGCCAGCGCGGCTTTCTCGCGGATCATGTCCGGCGCGTAGCCGCTCATAAAGATTGCCTTTACTCCAGGTCGGATTTTACTGATCGCCTCATAGGCTTCCTGGCCGTTCAACTTCGGCATGATAATGTCGAACAGAAGCAACTGGATGCCGGTTTGGCTTTCTGTAAATTTTTGTACCGCCTCCTCGCCGTCAACCGCTTCGATCACGGTATACCCGAACCTGCTCAGCGTTTTTTTTGCAAGGCTACGAAGTGATTCATCGTCCTCGGCCAGCAGGACTGTCTCCGTGCCATGGGCTGGAGGTTTCTCCTCCGCCACAGTTTCTTTTTCCAAATCGTCTGCCACGGCCAACGGAAGGTAAAGCCGGAAGGTTGTGCCCTTGCCGGGTTCGCTGTACACGTTTATGTAGCCCTCGTGCTGCTTGATGATTCCGTAAACCACGGCCAGCCCCAGCCCGGTCCCTTTGCCCACGCCCTTGGTGGTAAAGAAGGGCTCGAAGATTCGGTTGCGGGTTTGTTCGTCCATGCCGCAGCCGTTGTCCGAGGCAGTGAGCATTGCATAGGGGCCGGATTTGCCAAAACCATGGATCGCAGCGAACTCCTGGTTCAGGATGGTCTGTTCCAACGCGATGCTGAAGGCGCCGCCCTTGGGCATGGCGTCTCTGGCGTTGGTGGCGAAGTTCATCAGCACCTGTTCGATCTGGTGGCTGTCGGCAAGCACGATAATCGGTTGATCCGGTAGCCTGGTTTCGCAGGCGATGTCTTCGCCGATCACCCGCACGATGAATTTCTCCACGGTCTTGACAATCTCGCTCAGATCCACGGGCTTGCGTTCGCTGATCTGTTTGCGGCTGAACAAAAGAAGATCCTTGGTGAGACGGGCGGCCCGTTGAGCTCCTTCCAGCATGTGTTCGATGTTCAGGCGCTGGGGGTCGTCCTGGGGCATGGTCATGCGAGCCAGTTCGCCGTAACCGATGATGGCCATGAGGATGTTGTTGAAGTCGTGGGCTACGCCGCCGGCCAGGGTACCGATGGACTCCATTTTCACCGCATGGCGCATCTGGTTTTCTAGGGTCCGGTGGTCGTTGATGTCCAAGCAGGAGCCGATGTAGCCAGCAAAGACCCCATCGGCATCGTATCGGGGTTGGCCTTGATCAAGGAGCCAGCGGTATTCGCCGTCGTGGCGGCGCAGGCGGTATTCCATGGCAAATGGCTGCCGGGCTTCGAAGGCCTCGGTGTAGATATGCAGGCAATGGGCCAGATCATCGAGATGCACCCCGGCGGCCCACCCATCGCCCAGCTCCTCGGCCATGCTGCGGCCGGTGAAGGCCAGCCAGGGTCCGTTGAACCAGGTGCAGCCCTTGTCAAGACCGGACATCCAGATCAGGGCAGGGGAGGTGTTGGCAACGGTGGCGAAGAGTTGCTGCGATTCGCGCAGGGCTGTTTCGGTTTTGCGACGAGTTTCTTCCTGCTCGGAAAACTCCATGGCAAAGGAGATATCTCGGGCCAATTCCTCAAGCAAGGTGACTTCGTCTGCATTGAAGAAATGAGGCTGGTTGGCGTAGAAGCTGATGGCCCCCCGGACCGTATCGAAGGCGACCAACGGGAAAGCCGCAGAGGAACGGTAGCCGCGCCGGAGCGCCTCGTCCCGCCAGGGCTTCATGCGAGGGTCGTGTACGATATCGTTGCAGATGGAACTTCTTGCTGTTCGTATTGCCTCGGCTGTCGGCCCTCTGCCGCGCAGGTCATTGTCCAAGGCGATGCAGAGCTGATCCACATACCCGTCATCTCTGCCCGCTATGGCTACAGGCAGAACGTGTTTGGATTCTTTGTCGACCTGGCTGATCCAGACCATGATAAAGCCGCCATCCTCGACGGCAATGCGGCAGGACTCCAGAAACATTTCCTGCGTATCGCGGATGCGGATGATGGTTTGGTTGATATTGCTCAACACCGCATAGACGCGGTTCAGGTTTTTGAGTGCTGCCGCAGTCTCAAGCCGTTCCCGATAAAACGCCACGCGCTGGCGTTGCCAGACAAAGGCTATGATTGCGCCGACCCCGAAGAGCAGGATCACGACAAACCCACCCATGGTCCAGAGATGTTCTCGCAGCGGCGCATAGGCTTCCGAGGTGTCTATTTTGCTTACCAGAAACCAGGGCGAATCCGGGATGGGTCGCATATCGGCGATCACCTGCACCCCGCGATAGTCAAGGCCTGGTGTTACCCCGGTCTGGCCCATTACCGCTCGAGCGGCGGGAAGATTGGCCTGGCTCAATGGGAAGCGTAAGGTCAGGGCGGGATTGTTCCGAAATCTGAGTTCGTTTAGAAAGACGACCTCCTCTCCCTCGCGGCGGACCAGCAGGGTTTCCCCTGTCCGGCTGGGGACGGGCCAGCGCTGGAGAAAAGGATAGAGGTACTTCTCTGGATCAATGCGCAGCGAGAGCAGCCCCAGAAGCCGGTTGTCATTTTGGGGGTCGAGGATGGGGATTCTGAGGGTAAGGTGGATGCGTTGATCGTTAAGGCTTCGGTAAAAATCGGAAAGTGTCGGCCGACCTGCGTGCAAAATATCAGGCAGCATTTCCAGCTCGCCGATACTTGCCTGGCCCAGATTCGCCGGTATTGATAACCGGGTGGCCCCGTTGGTGTCGAGGAGGCGGATTTGATCATACTGATCGTGCGTTCGGAGTTTGCTTAGCCATTCTTGGAGCTCTTGGCTATTGGCCTTGTTCTCCGGGTTTTCCAAGTGGCGGCGGACAAGGGCGGCAAAGGGGGCATTGCCCAGCAGGATGGAGGCATCCTCTTCGCGCTCTTTGCGATACTGCAGGAGTTCGTCTGCCTTCAGCTTGGCGATGGCTGAAAGTTGCTGCGCCACCTCGACGCTTTGGTTCTGTTGGTGGCTCCGGTAGGTGTAAAACCCGGTAGTAACGATACCCGCCCCCACAAAGAGAAAAATCAGGATGAAGATATACAGGACACGGGGGGAGGATTCGCTCTGCAGGCGGGTCAGCCAGGCAGGGGGCAGGGCAAGGGCGAGCAGGGCGATTCCCTGCAACATGAAGGCCATGCTGGTCAGGGCTGCGGGCGGAATGTAGGAACTGCCGTAGAGCAATGGCGCCCCATAGGCATAGGCCAGGGTGAAGACGAAACCGCTCAAGGCCAGAAGAGCGGCGAGCAGACCTGCCGCCAAGGCGGATATACGATGTTTGGCGGAAGAGGCGAGAAACGAGAGGGACGCAAGCAGAAAACAGACGGCGGTGACCGGAGACATATGGCCGATGCGTGTTTCTCCGGCGGGGTGGATGATCGTTATGCCTGGGTGTTCCGCTTCCCAATGGATGCCCTTAAGGGACAGGATTAGAAGCAGCAGGACGGTCATAGCCCCTGCCGAGGTGATCGCCAAGCCTGTCCAATACGCTCCGCGTTGCGGAGGGAAGGAGCGGAGGGAGAGCGCCACGGCGTAGAGCACGAATAAGGCAGCTGTACTCGGCGCCACCGGGATAGTGCCGGAGCCGAGGCTGGAAAGGAAAGGCGAGCCAAGTATCCAGCCGAGAAGTGCGATCCCTCCCGCAAGGGCCACAAATCCGGCGCAGACGCGAACCAGGAGTTGAAAGGGCACCGGCTCTCGAATAATGGGCAGAGGGGGAGATGTTTTCATGCAACCATGATGGCATAAAGCTCGGGACAATGTCAATCCGTCCCGACTAGGGAATCATTTTTTCCCGGTTGCTGGCTATGGGGAAAATTCCTCGTCCAGGCCGGGCAGCTCGATGGTTACATCCCGCAGGGCATGGCTCTGGCAGGAAAGCCGCCAGCCTGCGGCGATCAATGTTTCCCCGAGGCGGAATATTTCCGAGGGCCGTACCGGGGAAAGTCCGGCCGCTCCTTCGATCACCCGGAACCGACAGCGGCCGCAGGCAGCCTTGCCGCCGCAGAGCGTCTGGATGGGGATATTCTGCATCAGGTAGTTGTTGAGCAGGCTGAAGGCCGGGTTGACGGTGACGTTGATTTCTCGGTTGATAATGCGGATTTCCGGCATGGGTGTCTCCTAGTCCGGTTACTCGTACAGGGTGGCGGAGGCGTCCGGATTGAAGGGGTTGGTGCGCACGGCCAGGGAGTAGAGGTAGGGATAGTGCTGATTGAGGTAGAGCATGTAGCCTAGCCATTGATTCACCAAGGAGCCGTAGGCCCGGTTGATGTCGCCGGTAAGGTGTTTGCGGTCAGGCAGGGGAAGGTGGTCGAAGCCGGGGCGGGCCCCAAGCTCTTCGTTGAGATGGAAGACCGCCTGTAGGTGTTCGGTGAAATTTTCGTGTTCGAGCAGGATGGGATTTTCCAGCAGGGTCACCAGGGTATGCCGTTGGGCAGCGAGAAAATCTTTTAGTCCGGCGAGATCGATGTGTTCAAGCTCCACATGAAAGGTGCAATCATGAATTTTCTTTTTGGCCTGTAAAAATTGCTGGTTGGTCCAGCCAGGGGTGATGGCAAGTCCGGCGCAGAACTTGTCGCGCTGCGGGTCTGCCGTAGCGCAGAGGGAAAGGAAGCGGGTGCCCACTTCGCTGAAATAAACGCCGATGATCAGGTGGAGTTTTTTGTGGCGGGCCTGATTCTCATGGCGGCTGAGCATGAGCTCCGTGGCATTGGCAATAACACCGAGAAAGGTGCCTGTCCCCAGGAGAATGAGCAGGACGGCCAGCATCTTGCCCGGCACGGTAACGGGATGGATGTCGCCGTAACCCACTGTGGTGATGGTGACGATGTTGAAGTAAAAGGCGTCGATGAGCGAGAACCCTTCGGTGCGCATGAAACCGAATGTGCCGACAACCACGATCAGGACAAGGGTGGCCAGAAAAAAACGGAGTCGGAAATGGATGTGTTTCATGGAAATTCCTCTAAGCTCATGGAAGTTGCGGTGCGAAGGGTGAGGATGGCGATTTCTCCGGGGCAATTGAAACGCAGTGGCGCGCCGGAAGCCCCGACTCCCCGGCTGGTGAAGCCCTGCATGGACTGGTATTGCCATCGCCCCTTGGCGGTGAAGCGGGGGGCGCGGCTGTTGGTGTAGATGGGCGTGCCCGAGCCAAGGCAGATCTGGCCGCCGTGGGTATGGCCGCAAAGGTACAAGGCTGCTTGATGTCGGGCCGCTTCCTGATAAGCCTCGGGCGAGTGTGCAAGCATGATGCTAAAGGCGTCGGGGGGTACGGTGCTGAAGGTCTTGTCTGTGTCGTGGGTTTTGTAGTAGTTGGGATCGTCGATGCCCGCTAGCCAGAGGCTCGCGCCGCCTTGTTCGATCAGAGTGGCATCGTTGACCAGCATCAGCATCCCCGCCTCTTCAAAATCTGGGACCATCTCGATGCAGTCGTGATTTCCCAGCACCCCGAAAATCCCGTGCTTGGTCTGGATGTGCGGTAGCAGGCGGCGCAGTTCCCTAAGGCTTGGGGCGATGGGGCCGTAGGTTTCCATGCGGATATCACCGCCGATCAGGCAGAGGTCGAAGCTCCGCTGGCCGATCCGGGCGAGGACGAGATCGACCAGCCCTGGCAAACCGTCGAGGTGCAGATCGGTGAGTAGCAGGATGATAAAGCCGTCAAAGGCTTTGGGCAGAGTGGGGCAGACGATCTCGTGTTCGCTCAGTTCCAGTTTGAGGGCGTTGGCAATACCTTCATCGTAGCGGCCCAAAAGTCGGAAGGCCGTGCCGACCATCAGCCGGTTGTAAATCAGGGAAGAAAGATTGAATAAGACATGCCAGCGGGCCAGGGGTTGATGGCAGGCGCGCCATTCCCGCAGCCGTACCGTGGAACGGACAAAGCGCGGGTAGTTTTCCATGGGGGGCTTAAAAAGAACATATTTCCAGAACCGGGCTCCGGCATGGGCCACGGGCACGAAGATAACCAGGGCCAGGAGTGCCGACCAGAGCGGGGTGTGCATGCGGTGGGCCAGATAGAGGGCGGGCAACAGGGCCTCGAAAATCTGGTCAAGGCCGAAGACGGATTCGCCGCTGGCCAAGGACAGCCGCCGTTTGATAAAGCTGGAAAGCAGATCGCCTGCCATGAGCAGGGCCGCGGCATACGCTGCCGTCTGCCAGGAAACTCCGAGCAGCGGGAAGGCCAGGGCGCCGCCAAGGAGGCTGGCCAGGATGCCCCGGATGGTTTTGTGGGGACCGAACAGCGGTCTGCCGTCGAACCAGGTGCAGCCGAGGTCGACTGGTCGGGCCAGCCGGTCGCCCATGGCCAGGCTGGCTAGGGGCGGCAGCAGGTTGCCCCAGAAGAGAAAGAAGAGAATCTTGATCGCGGCGGTCATTTGGGGTCAGCGCAGGGGCGGGTTGAAATAGCCGAAACGCAGCCGGGGAAAGCGTTTTTTTAGCTCTCGCAGCCAGGCGCGAATGCCCATGGGCGCTCCCCCTTCTTCAAATTTCAGGGTGCCAAAATACCAGTCCGGGTCCATGTTGAGGTTTCTGAGTTGAAGAAAATCAGGGCCGTATTCGCCGATCAGCTCGCACAGGGCGGCAAACTCCGCCGGGTCGTCGGTGAAGCCGGGGAGGATGAAGTAGTTGAGCGAAACAAAGCGGTCATGCTGCTTCATGATCCGGATGGACTGCTTGACGGAATCGAAGGTGAATCCCTTGGGCCGGTAATAGCGTTGGTGGTACAAGCTTTGCGCGCTGTTCATGCTGACCCGCAGGCTGTCGAGGCCCGCATGGGCCAGGCGGTCCACGGCTTCGGGCAGGGAGGCGTTGCTGTTGAGGTTGATGGTGCCCTGGTCGGTTTGCTTGCGGATCAGGAGGATCGCCTGTTCGATGGTGTCGGCCTGGAGCAGGGGTTCGCCCTCGCAGCCCTGACCAAAGCTCGCCACCCCGCCTTTGACTGCGGTGAGATGGGGTACGGCGATTTCGGCAATCTCCTTGGCTGTGGGAACAAAGTTGATCCGGTCCTGGGTGGAGGGGCAGCAACCCGAGGGCTGGAGCGAGATGCAGCCCAGGCATTGGGCGTTGCATATGGGCGAAGTGGGCAGGGGCGCTTCGAACTGGCGGAGGAAGTAGTTGATCGCTGCCGGACAGCGGTAGGTAAGACAGCACTTGCCCAGGTGCTGGATGAGCCGGTTCTGCTCGTTTTGCCGGAGGCATTGTTCGGTGCGGCGCACCAGTTTTTCCGGCTGGAAGCGGTTCATCTCCTGGCGCTTGTCCGGGTCGCTTCTGAATGCGCTGACCCAGAATTGTCCATCAAGCCAGCCCACGGCGGTGTAGGCGAACAGCGGCAGATGGGGCAGGTCGGCTTTGGGTTTTTCAAATCCGGCCCAGTGGATGGCGGTGTGAGCCGGAGACATGAAGGCTGCCACTGCCTGGATTCCGGCCTCGGGCTCCAGCGGGTTTTCCTCCACCAGCAGCGGCTCGCTGGTTTCCGGGTCGATGCCGACCGGCAGGCGACCTGGCAACACGAAGATGTCGCTGCCTTCTGGCAGGGGGATAAGGTCTTCGAGGCTGGGCCGGAAAAAATGGCTGCCGCTGCGACCCGCCATGTCGAGCTCTGGATAATCCGTGATCTCGCCTACAGAGTTGGCAAAGACCAGGCTGGGGGTTTTGGTTGGGTGTTTGCTTGACATTATGGTGTGTTGGGCTGGAATTATTCTGGTTGGCTGTTTCCCCTATCCTAGAACAGTTTTAAGTGATCAACAACCAGAGTTCTTGTCACCCGCCCTCTTTTCCGGTGGACAGACAAGCCGCAACCGGACGATAATCAGGCAAAAACCTATTGAGTTTCTGTGATAATTGTGTATTTTGTCCCTCTTGATTTCAGCAACAATCCCTAAGGAGGATATCAGATGCAGCAGACAGCGGAAGCAAAGGCCTGGAGTATCGACAAGGCCCGGGAGCTGTATGGTGTCGCCCGTTGGGGATTGCGCTATTTCGATATCAACGGCAAGGGACAGGTGACCGTCGCTCCGCTCAAGGAGCAGGGCGGCACCGTGGCCATCGTGGATGTGATCAAGGAGGCGGTGGAGCAGGGCCTCCATTTCCCCATGCTCATCCGCTTTCACGACCTGCTACGCAACCGGGTGGAGCGGATCAACAAGGCCTTCAACGACGCCATCGTCGAGCTGGAATACAAATCCGTCTACCGCGGCGTCTATCCCATCAAGGTCAACCAGCTGCGGGAGGTGGTCGAGGAGATCATCGACGCGGGCAAGCCCTTCCATCATGGGTTGGAGGTCGGCTCCAAGCCCGAACTCTACGCGGCCCTCGCCTTCCACGAAGACCGGGAAAGCCTGATCATCTGCAACGGCTACAAGGATGCTGTCTATATCAAGACCGCGCTGCTGGGCCGCAAGCTGGGTAAGAAGATTATCCTGGTGGTGGAAAAAGTCGAGGAAGTCACCAACATCATCCGCTATGCCAAGGAGTTGAAGGTGGAGCCGATGATTGGCCTCCGGGTCCGGTTGATGAGCGGCGGCAAGGGTAAGTGGGAGAAATCAACGGGCGAGGACGCTAAGTTCGGCCTCTCCACCCAAGAGATCATCCAGGTTTCCGACCTGCTGAAAGAGGCCGGCCTTGCCGATTGCCTTAAGCTCGTGCATTTCCACAGCGGCTCCCAGATTCCGGACATCCTCACGATCAAGAAGGCGGTGCGGGAAGGGGCCATGTTCTACGCCAAGATCCGGCAGATCGGCCATGCCCTGGAGTACATCGATGTGGGCGGCGGCTTAGGCGTGGATTACGACGGCAGCCGCACCACTTTCCATTCCTCCATCAACTATTCCCTGAATGAATACGCCCGGGATATTGTCTACAACATCATGGATGTCTGCGATTCCCAGGGGGTCGAACATCCGGTGATCATCAGCGAGTCGGGCCGGGCCGTGGTGGCGCATCATTCCGTGCTGGTGGTGGAGACCTTCGGCGACATCAAGAAGATGGAACATGCCCAGGAGCCG
>JAPLJH010000100.1 GCA_026388695.1 Deltaproteobacteria bacterium
CTCTCCTCCGCCTCCCTCACCCCGGACCAGTTTTGTCTGGCCAGCGCAGAGCTGGTTCGCAAGGCCGTGCTCTACGGGAATGGTTGTCTTAAGCATGGCCGCCCCGAAGAAGGCCACCGCTGTCTCGCCCTTGCCGCCCGACATTCCTAGCTGTCTGTGTAGCCTGGTCAAGATTATTCCGCATTTTTTGTGTTTGACATTGCCTCCAGAATTTTCATAGCATGGACATGTGGGTATTTGCACCTATCCTGAACATCGTTCCGCCAATGGCCGGAGGTGTTCTTGAATTGCGGTCTTGATTGCCCCTTTCGGGGCTTTTTTCACCAATTATTTATTGCCACAAGGGGTAGCGTATGTTGAAGAATTTGAACATCGGACAAAGACTGAATGCGGCTTTTGGTGTCGTGCTCCTCCTGCTGGCGGCGGTGGCGGCGGGGGGATATCTCAACGTCAGCAGGCTGGATGCCTTGATCACGGTGGTGGTGCATGACAAGTTCCAGAAGGTGGAGCTGCTTACGGACATGAATGAAGATGCCAATGTCATTTCTAGAGCCTTGCGCAACATGGTTATCCAGCCGGATGCAGAAACCATCAAAAAGGAAAGCACCCGCATCAGTGAAATGCAGGAGAAGATTACCAAGGACCTTGGTCAGCTCCAGGAGGTTGTTCGCTCGGATACGGGAAAGGGCTATCTTAAAACCATCATTGACGCTCGAAATGCCCATAAGGAGCAGCTTGCGCTCATGTTGGATATGCTGCACCAGGGGAAGACAAAGGAGGCCGCCACCGCGTTGTTCGGCAGATTCAGGGAGGCGCAGACCGCATATTTCAAGGCGCTTGAGGATATGGGGCAGTACCAAGTCAAGGAAATGGAACGGGTTGGCGCGGATGCGAATGCACTGGCAGGCTTCACCCGGTGGCTCATCCTGAGCATGGGGATCATTGCCCTGCTGTTGGGCGGGGCGCTGGCCTGGTTCATTACCCGTTCGATCACTCGGCCAATCGCGGCTTGCGTGGAGGCCGCCCACCGGATCGCTTCGGGCAACACCGAGGTGCAGCTCGACACCACTGCCAAGGATGAAACCGGGGTACTCCAGACTGCCATGGTTAAAATGGTGGAGGCGATCAAGGCCATGTCCAAGGATGCGGCCATGCTTTCCAGCGCGGCCGTGGCAGGCAAGCTCGCCACCCGGGCTGATGTGACGAAACACCAGGGCGATTTCAAAAAGATTGTTGAAGGAATCAATAGCACCATGTCGCGACTGGTGGGGTTGCTAGACACCATGCCCGCCCCAGCCATGATCATCGACAATGATTTCACTATTCTTTATATGAACGAACTTGGGGCCAAGGTCGGCGGTAAGACTCCGGCCCAGCTCATCGGCAGCAACTGTTACGACCATTTCAAGACCTCGGATTGCAAGACTGACCGTTGCGCCTGTGGCCAGGCCATGCGAAACGGACAGGTGGCCAACTCCGAGACCGATGCCCATCCGGCGGCTGGTGTGGATTTGGACATTTCTTACAGCGGTACGCCGCTTCGCGACGAGGCGGGCAAGATCATCGGCGCCTTCGAGGTGGTGAGCGATCAGACTGCAGTGAAAAAGGCCGCGCGTCAGGCCCAAAAGGTTGCCGATTATCAGAACATCGAAACCGAGAAGGTCGTCTCCTGTATGAGCAAGCTTGCCAAGGGCGACACCTCTTGCGCCATTACCCCTGCCCCAAGCGACGCCGATACCGCTGAGACCCGCAAGACCTTTCAGTCCATCGCCGATGCTTTCAATACCTGTACTGCAGTGGTCGGCGCCCTGGCCGTCGATGTGGGGATGCTTTCCAAGGCTGCGATGGAAGGGAAGCTGAACACCCGGGCCGATGCCGCCAAGCACCAAGGGGAATTTAAAAAGATTGTCGAAGGGGTTAACAACACCATGTCGCGGCTGGTGGGACTGTTAGACACCATGCCTACCCCGGCCATGATCATCGACAACGATTTTAACGTGCAGTACATGAATGAACTGGGCGCCAAGGTCGGCGGCAAGACCCCGGCCCAGCTCATCGGCACCAGGTGCTACGATCATTTCAAGACCTCGGATTGCAAGACCGACCAGTGTGCCTGCGGCCAGGCCATGCGAAGCGGGCAAAATTCCGGCAGTGAAACCGATGCCCATCCTGGGGGGCTGGATCTGGATATCAGCTACAACGCTACGCCGCTCCGCAACGAAGCAGGCGAGATTATCGGGGCCTTCGAGGTGGTGAGCGATCAGACCGCGATCAAGAAGGCGGCCCGGGTGGCGGAAAAGATCGCCAACTATCAGGATGTTGAGACCCAGAAGCTGGTGGAGTGTTTGGAAAAGATCGCCGAGGGCGATCTCTCCCTGGCCATAGAAACCGAACCCGCCGATACCGATACCGATTCGGTGAAACAGGTCTTTGACGGCATCGGTTCGGCGTTGGGCACGTTGATCAACGCTTTAAACGAGATCACCGACGCGGCCCGCGAGATTGCCGGGGGCAATCTGCTGGTCAAGATGAAGAAGCGGAGCGATCAGGATGAACTGATTCAGGCCCTTCAGGAGATGGTCGAGAAGATCAAGGAGATCATCACCGATGTGCGTGGTGCCTCGGATCAAGTCGCCAGCGGCAGCCAGGAGTTGAGCAGCAGCTCCCAGCAGGTCTCCCAGGGGGCCAGCGAACAGGCCGCCGCAGTGGAGGAGATTTCTTCATCCATGGAGGAGCTGGCCAGCACCGTGGCCCAGACCGCCGATCATGCCAGGCAGACCGCAGCCATTTCCACCAAGGCTGCCGCCGATGCCGTGGATGGCGGTAAGGCCGTGGCGGAAACCGTGGCAGCCATGCAGCTTATCGCCAAAAAGATCGAACTCATTGAGGAGATCGCCCGCCAGACCAACCTGCTGGCCTTGAACGCCGCCATCGAGGCGGCCAGGGCCGGGGAACATGGTAAGGGCTTCGCTGTGGTGGCTGCCGAGGTGCGTAAGCTCGCAGAGCGCAGCCAGGTGTCGGCTCAGGAGATCAAAGGGGTTGCCGGAGCCAGTGTGGAAACCGCTTCCAATGCGGGTAAGCTGATTAATGAGATTGTGCCGCAGATCCAGAAAACTGCAGAGCTGGTCCATGAAATCGATGCAGCCAGCAACGAGCAGGCCAGGGGCATTGATGAGAATGCCCGTGCCATCCAGCAGTTTGACCAGGTGATCCAGGCCAACAGCGCCGCCGCCGAGGAGATGGCCTCCACCAGTGAGGAGCTGACCGCCCAGGCTGCTCACTTGCAGGAGACTATCGCTTTTTTCAAGGTGGAGACAGAAGCCAGATTCCGGCCCCAGGGGCGGTCTCTGCCCCCGCCTGTTTCGGTCAGTCCGGTGGCGAAAAAAAAATCCGCTGCCAGCAAGGGTAAAGGGGTGAAGTTGTCCCTGCCCGGTTCCTGTGACGGTGATTTTGAGCGGTATTGAGTTTGGTTGCTGTTCGTTCGATGTCCACGAAAAATGCCCCACCATGTTGGGGCATTTTTCGTGGACGTGCCAGTTTTTGCTGAGTTAAGGCAACTGACAGTCTCTCGTTTTATTCTTTGACGTGGTTTATTTCCCATGCGTATAATTACTTCGTGTGGGTAGTTTTACGGAGTGTTATCGGGGGATGCTTGGCGGACAAGGAGAGCACGATGCTGGAAGAAAGATTTAAGAATATGGGGATCGCGGCAAAGTTGAATCTGGCCATTGTGGCTGCGGTGCTGTTGCTCATGCTCGGCATGACGGTGGCGATCAACTCCGCAGTGCGCAGCGCTTTGATCGAGCAGGGCGATGCCTTTGTCAACACCATGAAGGATCAGCAGAAAAACGAAGAGGATTTACTGCGGAAGGATCTTGTTTTGAAGGGGAAATCCTTTGCCGAGATGCTGGCCAAGGTCGGCCAGGATCTCCTCCTCAACTATGAGTATGCTTTTTTGGAGAAGATCGTGCAGAGCGCGGCCAGTGACCCGGATATCGCCTTTGTCGTGTTCAATGACAAGGACGGCAAGGCTGTTACCACCTCAAGCGTCAAGCCCGAGGGATTTCCGGTCCAGAATGTCTTGAACAAGGATATTTTGGCCGGGGAGCAGAAAGTCGGTTCCGTGGTCATCGGTTTGAAATTTACCGCAGTGGAAAAAAATATCGAGAAAACCCTGGCCCAAGGCAATGCGGTGATCGCTACGGCCCAGGAGAGGCAAAAGGATGCCCTGTTGCGGATTGCCCTGAGCATCGTCGGGTTTGCTGTGGTGGTGGTTTTGCTCCTTGGCGTTATTGTCTATTGCACCATTCGCCATATGGTTAAACCCCTGATTGAGGCGGTTGCCAAGGTGCGGCTGATGGCTCAGGGTGATTTGGATGTGGAAATTATCAGCAGAAGCGGGGATGAAATCGGGCAGATGCTTGAAGCCATGCGCGGCATGGTCGAAAATCTCAGGGCCACGGCGGCAATGGCCGGGCACATCGCCTTGGGTGATTTGAATGTACAGGTGAACATCCTTTCCGAGAAGGATCTCATGGGCATATCCTTGGCCAAGATGGTGGCAAACTTAAAGGCCAAGGCAGAGCAAATTGAAAAAGGAGATATTGGTTCCAAG
>JAPLJH010000015.1 GCA_026388695.1 Deltaproteobacteria bacterium
ACACGATTCCGAGGGGTGAGCCAAGCCACCTTTTTCTTGCACCTCAAAGAGTGTGAGTTTAGATTCAATTACCGTGACCAGAATATGTATCGGGTGATTCTCAAAATCATCCGAGAAAATCCTCTGTTCTAGTCATGACCCTTAATTAATAAAGCGAAAAATAAAGAAGCTTGGGCTTAACCAAGCACTCAAGCACGACGGGTAAAACCTAAAACGTTAGGCTCAGAAAATAAGGGATTCCTTCTAGATTAGAATAAGCCAATAAAAAAGGCCATGCCAGGTTGAAGCAGATTCCCCCTCTACTCCAGCCAGACATGGCCTGATTGCGTCTCTTGTTTGTAGACTACCCGAAACTCAGCCTTCCTCCACGCACACCCGGCAACGCCCGGTCTTTTTTGCCTGGTAGAGCACTTCATCTGCCCGCTGCAACCACTCGTCCTTGCTCATTTCCGGATTCCACTGAACAAGGCCGATGCTCACTCCCAATTTGCTGCCGTCCCCGGCATTGAGGTCAAGGCCATCGACCGCGCTGCACAGGCGTTCGGCCAACAGCCGGGCCGCGTCAATGGCGGTATCCGGCAAGACCAAAACAAACTCGTCGCCGCCCATGCGCACCAGGAGGTCGCTATTGCGCACCATCCCGGTCAGGGCCTTGGCCACCATCTGCAAGGCGTTATCCCCAGCGGCATGACCAAGGGTATCGTTGATCTGCTTAAAATGATCCAAATCCATACTGGCCAGGGTTATGGGCCGAGCATAGCGGCGGGCGGTCTCCAACATAGGTCCGATGCGTTCCTCAAAAACCCGCCGGTTATCAAGGCCGGTGAGCATATCCCGTCGAGCCTGGGCAAAAAGGTCTTCATACATGAGCGCACGTTGCATGGGCTCCCCGAGAATCTCCAGCGCATCTCGCAGGATCTGGGCCTCCTCGGCTTCAATGCAGGTTCCCCGGCGCAGCAGCATGAGACAACCCTGCTGGGCAGCAGCTGTGTCAACACCGAAGGACATCTGCCATTGCTGCACGAAAAACGGCCCCCACTCACAGCAGGTGCCATCCAGTTGACAGTCTATTTTCTCAAAAACTTCTTCGGCGGTCTGCATGGCAAGACGCCGGTCCGGCCCGTGGCAGGAGCAGATAATATGCACCCGGCTCCGGTCAAGGCTGCGATAGGCGATCAGATCGTGCCCAACCAGGGGGGTCAGCCACACGGAGAAAGCCTCGATCATGCCCTGGAGGTCAGTGGCGCCAGCCAGTCTGGCGTGCAGCTCGTTGACCTGTTTCAACCATTCCGATTGGCGGCGGTAGCGATCAAGCTCCACCATCAGATGATCCAGGTTGATCGACCCTATGTTTTCCCTGTCAGCGAGAGAGACTGCGGTATTCATGGCAACGGCTCCTTTCATTAAAAAGCTTGCTTGCCCATAAGCAATGCCATTTTCATGCCAGACAGCCGAAACATTCCTTTTAAAAGCCTTGCCTCACAAGGGGATTCACTGAAAAACACGAACTATCATACTAAAATAACTAATAAAAAATAAAAACAGAGCACGGGAGACTCCCGCTACTACCAACCAGCGCACAAGGAAAAATTTTCCCGCCCGCCCTGTCAGCCTACTGACACCCGGCCAACTCTGCCATCACCTCCACACCCAGCAATCGTTTCCTTGCATCCGCGCGAGAAGCGGATATCATGGGGAAAATACGCCACCCAGTTACGCAAGAGAGCGACCCAAATCCATGCCTACCCAGACCAGCCGCCGCATCATCCATCTCGACATGGACGCCTTTTACGCTTCGGTGGAGATTCTTGACAATCCCGCCCTCCAGGGTCGGCCCGTGGTGGTGGGCGGTGACTGCAACCGCGGCGTGGTGTGCGCCGCCTCCTACGAAGCCCGGAAGTTCGGGGTCCATTCCGCCCTGCCCATATTCACGGCGAGAAAACTTTGCCCGCACGGGGTGTTTCTGCCTGTCCGCATGCCCCGCTACCAAGCGATCTCCAGTCAAATAATGGAGATCTTCCAGCGCTTCACCCCGCTGGTGGAACCCCTCTCTCTGGACGAGGCATTCTTGGATGTCACTGCCAGCGAGCGCCTGATGGGCACGGCGGAGGATATTGCCAGACAGATCCGGGCGCTGGTGAAAGAGACCATCGGCCTCACCGTTTCAGCAGGGGTAGGCTCCTCAAAACTGGTGGCCAAGATCGCCTCCGACCTCAACAAGCCAGACGGCCTGACCATCGTGCCCCCGGGCCAGGAAGAGGCCTTTCTGTCCCCTCTGCCCATTGGCCGCCTGTGGGGGGTGGGCAGGACCACCAAAGAGGCCCTGGCTCTGATCGGGGTAAAGACCATCGGCGACTTAACCCGCATTCCCACGGCGATCCTCACGGCAAAATTCGGCAAAGCCGGGCTCATGCTGCACGAATCCGCCCGGGGCATTGACTTTCGCCCGGTGGAAACGAGACAGGAGGCCAAGTCCATTGGCAACGAGGAGACGTTTGCAGAAGATTTGCGCGACAAAAAAAGGATTGAGCAGGAGTTGCTGGCCCTGTGTATCAAGGTGGGCAAGCGGGCGCGCACCCATGGACTGGTTGGCAGAACCGTCACCATCAAAGTGAAATATCGTGATTTTGTGCAGGTGACCCGCTCGTTCACCCTGCCAGAGCCAGTGGCGGACGACAAATCGCTCTACCAGACGGGGTGCCTGCTTCTTGCCAAAACCGAGATCACACTGCGCCCCATTCGGCTGCTGGGGATAACGCTTTCGAACCTCGGTCCTGACGGGGCTGTTGGTCAGTTGGGACTGTTTAGCGATGGCCAGAACAGGGAGAAAGATTGTCGCCTCTACAAGGCGATCGACACCATCAGCGACCGCTATGGCAGCGGAAGCATTGTTCCGGCTACGTTGGTGGAAAAAATAGAGCGCAAACAGGACGAGTAAAAGACCTACACCCTTAATACTTCAAGCCAACCCGGTCGCGCACCATATCCAGGGTGACGACCGCCTTTTCCCTGGCCTTAAGCGCACCCCGATGGAGGATATCCCGCACCTGGCCTGGGTCGGCCAGCAACTGCTCCCGCTTCTCCCGGGCCTCCCGAAAATACTCCCAGAGCAGGTCAAGCAGCTCCAGCTTGATCTTGCCGTACATGGCCCCGCCGTTCACATAGAGTCCATGCACCTCAGCCAGCCGATCCGCCGGAGCGAAGAGCTTGTAGAGACTGAAAAGATTGCATTTCTCCGGGTCCTTGGGCGCTTCCACCGGGGTGGCGTCGGTGACAATGGCCATGACCTTTTTCTTCAACTCTTTCTCTGTGGCGAAGATGGGGATGGTGTTGCCGTAGGACTTGGACATCTTCTGCCCATCCAGGCCTGGGATGGTGGCCAGATTGTCATCGATCACCGGCTCGGGCACGACAAAGGTTTCGCCAAAGGTATTGTTGAACTTGATGGCGATATCGCGGGCCACCTCCAGATGCTGTTTCTGATCCTTGCCCACCGGCACCCGCTCGGCCTGGTAGAGCAGGATGTCGGCGGCCATGAGCACCGGATAGGAAAACAGGCCATGGCTTGAAGCAACGCCCTTGGCGACCTTGTCCTTATAAGAATGGCAGCGCTCCAGCAATCCCATGGGGGTAAGGACGGAAAGAATCCAGGTCAATTCGGTGACCTCGGGCACATCGGACTGCACCCAGAAGGTGCAACGCTCCGGGTCAAGGCCCAGAGCAAGAAAATCGGTGGCTGCCTCAAGGGTGCCACGCGACAAGCGCTCCCGATCCTGCACCGAGGTGAGGGCATGGAGATCCACGATAAAGGCGTACAGCTCGCTGGAATCCATGCTGGCGATCATGGAACGCATCATGCCGAAATAGTTGCCGATATGAAGCTGGCCTGAGGGCTGAATCCCGGATAAGATTTTCATTGAAGTTCTCTCTTGGTAACGGACAGGCGGAAGAAGCTGCCCAGCCGGGCGTGGCACATCCGCCGGATTATCACTGCGTATTGTACATATACTCTAAGGCTGTGGATGTTAAAAAAAAAAGACCGGGGCGGCAATCTTTTTCTGCCCTGCACTGCCACGCTTCTTTTTTTTGCGATTGACAGCCTCCTCGACCGACGGTACACCTTTGCATGCATTCCCAGCAGATTGAGGCAATGGAGAAACTATGAAAAAATACGCTTATATCCCGACCCTGCTCGCCCTTGTTTTCCTTGTCAGCAATTGCACCCTGCCCGCCGTGCACGACCCAGCTCCTCGCCCGGACAAGGAAACGAAGGCAGCCCCAAGCCCCCCGCCAGAAAAACCAGCCGCTGCAGCCCGCCCTGAAACAAAAGGGAAACGTGTTTCCCTGATCGCCAAAGACAATGCAGCGCAAACAGCCACAGGAACACCGCAAGACAAAGCCACCGCCCCAGGCCAGGATGTGCAAGCGGATCAACCACCGTCTCAGTCGCCCCAACCGCCTGCGCCGCAGCCCCAGATCTTTACAGACTACAACACGGGACTGATCTTCACCTACCAACGGCCCTGGCGTGTGGTCTCAACCCAGGGAGAGGGGTCAATCCTTGGCAGAGACGGACAATCCCAATTGACCACCCGTTTTGTCACCCTGACCACGGACAAAGACAAGAGTACCCAAAGGGGATATTTCTATGTGGCCGGTGACAGCATCGCCGGGGCAATCGGCAAAACCGTGCAATCCATATTTGGCACCGGAGACAAACAGGCCCCCCGGGCGAAAACTCCCCTTGATGTGCTGCTGACCCAAAAGCATTTCCCCAACCTCATCATCGAAAAACGCTACCGAGGAAACGATGGCGGGGTAATCGTCCAGAAATGCCGCCACAAGCAGCTCCCCGGCTCATTCCAGATCTATCATGTCTTCATCGACGACAAGGTTGCTTCATTCAACCTGACCGAGGTTAAAAACCGCCAGCTCAAGCTTGAGATGCAGCAGATCGTGCTCTCCACCAGGAAGCCATAACGGCTTGTGGGCCACGGTAATGAAAGCGGAGCAAAGATGACCAGGCCACGATTCCCCAAACCGTTTATACACGAACATCCACCGGTCCAAAACGTCAACCAGCTCGTTGCAACCCAGCTGACCTTCGGACAAAAAGCCTCCGATTGGGTTGCCACAAATCTGGGGAGCTGGTGGTTCATCATCGTCCAAACCATGCTCCTGGCAATCTGGGTTGTTGTGAATGTCACCGCTTGGCTGCGGCACTGGGACCCCTACCCCTTCATTTTTATGAACCTGATGCTCTCCCTGCAAGCTGCCTATGCCGCGCCCATCATCATGATGAGCCAGAACCGACAGGCCAATCGAGACCGGTTGGAGGCACACAACGATTACCTGATCAATGAAAAGACCGAACAGGAAGTCCAGGCCATTCTCGAACACCTGGCGGCGCAGGATGCGGCCCTGCTCGAAATACACCAATTGCTTGCTGAGTTGCGGGGGCAATCGAACCTCTCCGGGCCGACCTCTACGCAGCCATAAATTGACTGAGCACGGGTATCAACAAAAAAAGCCTCTTTCCTTTACGGGAAGAGGCTTTTTTATGACACAAACCCAGCGCTATGAATTCAGATACTGCCTGATCCCATCGGCAATGATCTGGAAAATCTCGGTGAACCGCTCTTCGTTGCGCTCAAGCAGGGTGATGCGGAACCCCTGCAACTCGGTGGCAAAGGAGGACAGCGGCACCACGCAGACGCCGGTGGCGCCCAGCAGGTAATAGACAAACCGCTTGTCATAAGCCACATTCGCCCCGCCCACCAGACTTTCCACCTGAGCGCGAACCTCCTTGTTGCCGATGGACAGGGTTTGCTTACTGTTCAGCCGCCCTTCCTTAAACACCACGCTCATATAGAAAGCGCCGTTGGTCCGGTTCACCAGCACACCGTCGATGTCCTTGAGGGCATCGTAGGCGATATTGGAAAACTTCTCATAGCGGCTGATCCTCTCCTGCAAGTAGGGAAGATACTGCGGATGGCTGAGAATGGCCGGAATCGCCCGTTGCGGCAGGGTGGTGGAGCAGACCTCCACCATCTTGGCGTTGAGGATCGAGGTCACATACTTGGCAAACATGGGATCGCGGTCGCCATTGTAGACCTCAATCCAGCCGCAGCGGGAGCCGGGCCATGGCATTTCCTTGGAGATGCCCCGCATGCAGATCGCGGGCACATCTCCGATCACCTCGGCCAGGGGCAGGGTTTTCTGGCCGTTGTAGATGATGGCCTGGTACACCTCGTCGCAGATCACGAACAGGTCGTACTTCCTGGCCAGCGCCACCATGCCCCGCAGGATTTCCTCGGGGTAGACCGCGCCGGTCGGGTTGTCCGGGTTGATGATCAGGATGCCAGCCACGGCCGGGTTGTACTTGATCCGTTTTTCCAGATCATCGAGGTCCGGATACCAGTAATTGTTGGGATTCAGCCAGTAGGTTACCGGCCGGTCTCCGGCGTGGGCCGCTTCCGCCGAAGAATGGGTGGTATAGCTGGGCGAAGGTACCACCACTCGAGCGGTTGGTCGCAGGAAGCCGAAAACCTTACTGATCGCGTCGCCTAAGCCGTTAAAAAAGATGATGTCATCGGGGCCGATCTGCGCCCCGCCGCGCTTGTTGGTCTTGGCGGCAAGAAATTCCCTGGTCGCCAGCATTCCCCGGGTGGGGCAATAGCCGTAGGTGGCATCTTCCATGACCAGATCGGAAACAACCTGTTTCATCCACTGGGGAATCTTTTCCCCCTTGGCAACAGGGTCGCCGATATTCTCCCAGTAGACCTTGGTCCCCAGCTTCTGCAACTTCTCGCCGACAATGACGATGTTGCGAATCTCGTAGGTCAGTTCCCCGGCGCCGCTATGCAGGATATCAGTACGCATGCACGCAATCTCCCTTGAAAAAAATCGTGATTTTGTATTCGGTGCGGCTGGCGGGATATGCAATCAAATCAGGAGAGTACAATCGACGGTGTGGCAACACACCTCGCCCAGGCGCACGGATAAAGGGTATTTATTAACACCAGCCATTATCAGAAGTCAATAAGTCCTTTATCAACGCCGCAACATTGCCGATAGAGAAGGTAACAGGGGGAGGATCAGCCCATACAGGCAGGAGGTATCGGAATGGCAATCATTCGGTTTTCGATTCTCGGCAATGTGGTCCATTTCGGTGCCAGGAAACGGCAGAAAATCACAAGTAGCGGATGCAACGAACCGTACAAGGATCGCTACTGGTGCCCGAAAAAGAAATGGTTCAACAAAGAGCCCTGCCCCTTTCTCTGCCTGCGGGAATGTGAAAACTACCAGGCCATGTGCGGCAGCGTCTGAGCCCTACGCACCAATGGTCAGTTGATAAGCCGTTGTTAAAAAACAACTTGGTCATTTCGTATAGCCAAAACGGCATAAGGAGCCGTAAAGGAACGGTCAGAATTACACAAGTTGTTCCGTAACGGCTCCTAAATTCCTATGACCGTTCGGTAAGGGAAACAAAGGGCCGCCGTTTGGGGCCGACGTAGATCTGTCTGGGCCGGCTGATCCGCCAATCGGGATCGTCCCACATCTCCTTCCAGTGGGCAATCCAGCCGGGCAGACGGCCCAGAGCGAACATCACCGTGAACATATTGGTGGGAATGCCGATGGCCCGGTAGATGATGCCGCTGTAGAAATCCACGTTGGGGTAGAGATTGCGCTCCACGAAATACTCGTCCCGCAAGGCTACCTCTTCAAGCTCCTTGGCGATATCCAGCAGGGGATCGGAGATATTCAAGGCCGTCAGTACATCATCGCAGGCCTTCTTGATGATGCGCGAGCGCGGATCGTGGGTCTTGTAAACCCGATGCCCGAAGCCGACCAGACGGAAGGGATCGGCCGGGTCCTTGGCCTTGGCGACATATTTTTTATAGTCCCCACCCTCCGCA
>JAPLJH010000070.1 GCA_026388695.1 Deltaproteobacteria bacterium
CAGGAATTTTTAACAGTCAAGTCTGACGATGTTGGCGGTAGAACAAGGACATACGAGCGGATCGTTAAAGGCAATAATTTTCTGGAGGCAGGCTTGCCGGAATCTTTCAATGTTTTGGTGAAAGAGCTCCAGGGGCTGTGTCTTGATATGGAACTGCTCGACGAGAAACCGGAAAATTAGGTCCAGAGTCTTTTGCCGTTCGAAGTGATTTGATTATTCAACATAGATAAGGGTGCTGCCGTGGAAGAACTTTTCAGCTTTTTTTCCAATCCGAAAGGACCGTTAAAATTCAATGCCGTGCGAATCTCCTTGGCCTCGCCGGAGAAAATCCGCGACTGGTCTCATGGTGAGGTGAAAAAACCGGAGACCATTAACTATCGGACTTTCAAGCCGGAACGCGAAGGGCTGTTTTGCGCCAAGATCTTCGGCCCGGTTAAGGATTACGAGTGCAATTGTGGCAAATACAAGCGCATGAAGCACCGCGGGGTTGTCTGTGAAAAGTGCGGGGTTGAGGTCATCCAGTCAAAGGTCCGTCGGGAACGCTTGGGTCATATTGAACTGGCCGCACCTGTTGCCCATATCTGGTTTCTCAAGAGTCTGCCGAGCAAGATCGGCAATATCCTCGATATGACCCTGAAGGAGCTGGAAAAGGTTCTCTATTTTGATTCCTATGTGATCACCGCTTCCGATGAGCCTTCTTTGGCTGTCAGTTCATTGTTGACCGAAGAAGGCTACCGACAGGCCAAGGAAGATTTTCCCGGCAAGTTTACCGTTGGCATCGGCGCGGCAGCCATCCAGCAGATGATGCAGAAGCTTGACCTTGAGCCCTTATCCAAGGTGCTTCGCCAGGAGATGCGGGAAACAGGTTCTGAGGCCAAACGGAAAAAACTGGCCAAGCGGCTCAACGTGGTTGAGGCCTTTCATGAGTCCGGTAACAAGCCCGACTGGATGATTCTCGATGTTATCCCGGTGTTGCCTCCTGATTTACGGCCTTTGGTGCCTCTGGAAGGCGGACGTTTTGCTACTTCCGATCTCAACGATCTCTATCGCCGGGTAATCAATCGGAACAATCGGTTGAAGCGCCTGCTGGAGCTGGATGCCCCTGAAATCATCATCCGCAACGAGAAGCGGATGCTGCAGGAGGCGGTGGACGTTCTTTTCGACAATGGTCGGCGTGGCAAGGTTATCACCGGGCCCAACAAACGACCGCTGAAATCCCTTTCCGATATGCTCAAGGGCAAACAGGGTCGTTTCCGCCAGAATCTGCTCGGTAAGCGGGTAGATTACTCCGGTCGTACCGTCATCGTGGTTGGCCCGCATCTTAGGCTCCATCAGTGCGGCCTACCGAAGAAGATGGCTCTGGAACTCTTCAAGCCCTTTATCTACAACAAGCTGGAGATGCTCGGTTACGTCACGACCATCAAGAGTGCTCGGAAGATGGTGGAAAAAGGGACCAAAGAGGTATGGGACGTACTTGACGATGTGGTCAAGGAATATCCCATCATGCTCAATCGGGCGCCCACCCTGCATCGCCTCGGCATGCAGGCCTTTGAGCCGGTGCTGATCGAAGGCAAGGCCATTCAGTTGCATCCGCTGGTCTGCGCCGCGTTCAACGCGGACTTTGACGGTGACCAGATGGCCGTGCATGTGCCCCTCACGGTTGAGGCGCAGATGGAAGCCCGGGTTCTGATGATGTCCACCAACAATATCCTTTCTCCGGCCCATGGCGAGCCGGTTATTATCCCGTCTCAGGATATTGTTCTCGGTCTCTACTATATGACCCGGGACCGGCATTTTGCCGAAGGCGAGGGCAAGGCCTTCAGCTCTCCGGCGGAAGTACGGATGGCCTATGATCACGGAGCCGTGCATCTACAGGCCAAGATCAAGGTGCGGCGTCGGGGTGAGTTCGTGGAAACCACGGTTGGGCGGGTTTTGCTTGGGGAACTCCTTCCCGAGAATGTGCCCTTCAGCCATGTCAATCAGGTGATGGGTAAAAAGCAACTGGCCAAGCTCATTGATCATACCTATCGTCACGCTGGCACCAAGGCCACGGTTATTTTGGCCGATCGCCTTAAGGACATGGGCTATGAGTTTTCCACCAGGGCGTCCATCTCCATCTGCATCAACGACATGATGATTCCTGTGACCAAGGATGACCGGTTGGCGCAGGCAGAAAGTGCGGTGCTGGAGGTTGAGCAGCAATATCGGGATGGGTTGATCACCGATGGTGAAAAGTATAACAAGATCGTTGATATCTGGTCGCGCTCCACGGATGATGTAGCCAACGAGATGATGAAGGAGATGAGCGTCCAGTACCTGCGTGACAAGGATAACAAGCTGTTTGAGTCCCCCAGCTTCAATTCCATTTATATCATGGCCGACTCAGGCGCCCGTGGTAGTCGGGATCAGATTCGGCAGCTTGCCGGTATGCGTGGTTTGATGGCCAAGCCCTCGGGCGCGATCATCGAGACCCCGATCAAGGCAAACTTCCGGGAAGGTCTGAACGTTCTTGAATATTTTATTTCCACCCATGGTGCGCGGAAAGGTTTGGCGGATACGGCTCTTAAAACGGCAAACTCCGGATATCTGACCAGGCGGCTCGTTGACGTGGCCCAGGATGCAACCATCATCGAAAAGGATTGTGAAACCCTGGACGGGATTTTGATGGAGGCCCTGCTCGAAGGCGGTGAGGTGATCCAGCGGGTGGGCGATCGAATTTTGGGGCGTGTCGCCTTGGAAGACGTGGTCGATCCCTTTAACGGGGAGATTCTTGTCGAGGCCAACGAAGAAATCACCGAAGAGAAGGTCAATCTCATCGAGCAAGCCGGAGTTGATCGGGTGATGATCCGTTCCGTGCTCACCTGCCAGGCTCGGCGTGGAGTCTGCAGCTCTTGTTATGGTCGGGATCTTGGCCGTGGGCATATGGTCAATATGGGTGAGGCTGTTGGTATTATTGCCGCTCAATCCATCGGCGAGCCCGGCACCCAGCTCACCATGCGGACCTTCCATATCGGTGGTACGGCAAGCCGGAGTGTCGAACAGGCCGAGGTCCGTTGCCAACACGGCGGCACCGTGCAGTTCCATAACATGCACTATGTTCAGAATATTGCCGGGACCATGATTGTAATGAACCGGAATGCGGCCGTGGTTATCATCGGAGCCAAGGGTCGTGAGCGGGAACGCTACCAGATAAATTATGGCGCGCAGATCTTTGTCAAGGAAGGGTCTGAAATAGAACCCGACACTCTGATCGCCAACTGGGACCCGTACACCATTCCCATCGTCAGCGAAATTGGCGGTGTGGTCAAATTTGGTGATATCCTTGAGGGTGTCACCATGCAGGAACGCGTTGACCCTGTTACCGGGAAATCAAGCCATGTCATCGTGCCTTCCCGCTCTGGGCAACATAACCCGCGTATTACCCTGAAGGATGAGACCGGGAAGACGGCAAAGCTGCCAAAAACAGGCTCGCCTGCCCGATATTCTCTGCCGGTTGGCGCCCTGATTGCGGTTACGGAAGATACCGTCATTGAGCCGGGAACCGTGCTTGGCAAGATTCCACGGGAAACCACGAAAACAAAGGATATTACCGGCGGTCTCCCCAGAATTGCTGAGCTCTTTGAGGTCCGCAAGCCCAAGGAGTATGCGGTCATTACGGAAATTGATGGCCAGGTAAGCTTGGGCAAGGACCTTAAGGGCAAGAAACGGGTGGTGATCACCCCGGAGATGGGTGAAGCCAAAGAATATCTTATCCCCAAAGGGAAGCATGTCGCCGTCCATGAGGGGGACTATGTCAAGGCAGGTGAGGCGTTGATGGATGGTTCCCCTGACCCGAACGACATTCTCCGGGTTATGGGTGTCAAGGAACTGGCCAAATTCCTGGTGAATGAAATCCAGGAGGTCTATCGACTGCAAGGTGTAAAGATCAACGACAAGCACATTGAGGTAATTGTTCGCCAGATGCTGCGTCGGGTCCAGATCACCGGGGTGGGTGATTCCACCTTCATGTTGGGTGAGCATGTCGAGTGGTGGCGGTTTAAGGAGGAGAACGAGAAGCTTCTCCAGGAAGATGGCCGTCCGGCCACTGCCGAGCCGTTGCTCCTTGGTGTGACAAAAGCCTCTCTCAGCACGGACAGCTTCATTTCCGCGGCGTCTTTCCAGGAAACCACCAAGGTCTTGACCAATGCGGCCATGGCCGGAAAGATCGATACCTTGAGGGGCCTGAAAGAGAACGTGATCATGGGTCGGTTGGTTCCTGCCGGCACAGGCTTTGATGACTACGTGATGGGCAAGAACAATTAATATACATTTGCCTTGACAAGCATTCGCCCTTCGAGTAAATATGCCGTTTTCCTATGCTGCGCAGTGATTTTTGGCAGAGGAAAACGCTACTAATTAATATCAGTAATATGGGAGTCTATTTCAATGCCAACCATTAACCAGCTGGTGCGGCACGGACGGAAAGTTAAGATCAGCAAGACCAATACGCCTGCGCTGAAAGGTTCTCCGCAGAAGCGTGGTGTT
>JAPLJH010000019.1 GCA_026388695.1 Deltaproteobacteria bacterium
CTTCAACTCAGCAACCACAGCCTCAACAGCCTTGTCGATGCCGCGCTTGATGTCCATGGGATTGTTGCCAGCAGCAACCAGCTTGGAACCCTCGGCATAAATGGCCTGGGCCAGGATGGTGGCAGTGGTGGTGCCGTCGCCGGCCACGTCGGAGGTCTTGGAGGCAACCTCCTTGACCATCTGGGCGCCCATATTCTCAAAGCGATCCTTTACCTCGATCTCCTTGGCAACGGAAACGCCGTCCTTGGTAATGATGGGCGCGCCGTAGGATTTCTCGATCAGGACATTGCGGCCCTTGGGACCAAGCGTAACCTTGACCGCATTGGCCAGGATGTTTACGCCATTCAGGATGGACTCACGGGCTTTCACCCCATATTTGATGTCTTTTGCAGCCATGATGATAATTCTCCTTTCCGTCTAATCTCAAAAAATTACACAACTTGTCGGAGTAACGAGTTACAAACGTCGGTTATTTTCCCTCAAGAACCCCGAGAACATCGTCCTCACGCATGATGAGGTAATCCTCGCCATCGATCTTGATTTCGTTGCCGCCATACTTGGAAAACAGAACCCTGTCGCCGACCTTGAGATCAACGGCAACCCGCTCACCTTTCTCGTTGAGGCGACCCTTGCCCACGGCGACAACCTTGCCCTCGGCTGGTTTTTCCTTGGCGCTGTCGGGGATAAAAAGCCCACCCTTGGTCTTCAGCTCTTCCTCCAGTCTTTTGATCAGGATACGATCATTTAACGGACGAATTTTCATGTAATGCCTCCAGTTGTTTTTGGTAATATATTGTGTAACCATGAAACGAAACAGCGAGCAACAGGTGCCCAAAGCGTTCCCGACCCGTAAATGAAGCGGCAGGGAAGACCGCTTATACGCGACACTTTCCTGCCTTGATGGCCACACAATATGTATCGGGCCTTAAAAAATCAAGAGCTGCTCTTTACTTTTTTTATAAAACAATATCAATCTGTTAGATTGTTTTCCAGACGAAAACCTCTTTCCATTCTGCAAAACACCTTAGAGCTGTACCACCCAACCATAGGGATCTTCCTTAGCCCCATACTGGATGGCCTGTATTTCATCAAAGAGCTTTTGGGACAAGGCGCCGGTTTCCCCATTGTTGATCAGGCAGTCCCGGCCCTGGTAGTGCAGGGAGCCCACCGGCGAGATCACTGCGGCAGTACCGGTCCCGAAAATCTCCTTGAGCGAGCCGTTTTCCTGGGCCGCCAGAACCTCGTCAATGGAAATCCTGCGCTCCACCACGGTAAGGCCCCAGCCCTTGGCCATCTGGATCACCGAGTCGCGGGTAACCCCAGGCAGGATGCTGCCGCCCAACGGCGGGGTGATGATCTCGTCGCCGATCACAAAGAAGATATTCATGGTGCCGACTTCTTCGATGTAGCGCCGCTCTGCGGCATCGAGCCAGAGCACCTGGGTAAAGCCTTTCTTCTTGGCTTCCTCCGCCGCCATGATGCTGGCCGCGTAGTTGCCCGCCGCCTTGATATGGCCTACCCCTCCGGGCACGGCGCGGACATAGGCATCGGTGACATAGATCTTGACCGGGTTGAAGCCTTCCGGGTAGTAGGCGCCCACCGGACTCATGATGACAAAAAACAGATATTCCTTGGCTGGCCGCACACCCAGAGCCGCCTCGGTGGAGATCATGGTGGGGCGAATGTAGAGGGTTGCACCTTGGGCCGAGGGAATCCAGTCCTGATCGAGACGAAGCAGTTCCTTGAGCGCGGCGAGCACATCCTCCACCGGCAATTGCGGCATACAGAGCCGCGCCGCCGAGATGTTCATCCGCTCGATATTGGCCGCCGGACGAAAGAGATAGATGCCGCCGTCCTTACCCCGGTAGGCCTTCATCCCCTCAAAAATGGCCTGGCCGTAATGGAAAACCATGGCCGCTGGGTCCAGAGAAAAATTCCGGTATGGCTGGATCGTCAGGTCACGCCAACCCTGGCCCTCGGTGTAGGGCATGACCAGCATATGATCGGTAAAATATTTGCCAAAACCCAGGGCGTTTTGATCCGGCTTGGGCTTTGCTTCGTTTTCCGTAACTTTTTCCAGATGAAATTCCATGCTCTCTTCCTCAGACAAAAATGCTCCATTTCGACGCGGCATCGCCGTGTTTCCCGGCCTTCCAAGCCCCTGTCGGATGAAAAACCAAAATCAAGGACAACAAATATAAATGATAATCCGCTTCGCTGAAACAACTTATTGATGCCGCCACGGTAACCGAGTGCAGAAAAAGGTCACAGCGGGGATGGCCAGGAGGAGTGCTGGGGGAAAAAGATGGTCGGGGCGAGAGGATTCGAACCTCCGGCCTCCTGCTCCCAAGGCAGGCGCGCTAACCAGACTGCGCTACGCCCCGACGGACGATAATGGGAAGTTGCTTTATTAGCACTCTGCCCGTGGCCGGTCAAGAGAATTGTTTTTGGAATGGGGGGATTTTGTCTGCTAAACGATTGTACAGAAACGCATCCCTAAAGGCACAAGGAGCTGTAACGAAAGGGACACAGAAATAGTTATTTCGCAACAGCTCCTAAAAATGTTGACGCCCCGATACGCACTTGCTATATTGCCCGCGTTCAGTTGAATAGCATTCCTGGGTAGCTCAGTCGGTAGAGCAGGTGACTGTTAATCACCCTGTCGGGGGTTCGAATCCCTCCCCGGGAGCCAAAAAGTAATCCGGCACCGTCCGTTAAGATACATTAAGCCCACGCCCCATAAAGGTTGTGGGCTTTTTTGCGTCCGGCAAGGTCCAAGGAAAAACGTTGCGATACGGGTAATGACATGGGTAAAATCATGGGTAAAGGTCTTACCCCATTAAATCTTTTACCCATATCGAGGTTTACCCATGCCAAAAACCGCCAAGAATCTGCTATCAGCAGCTTGCCGTCAAGGGGGCGAAGCCGGAAAGACAAGGCCTACAAGCTGCGGGATGGAGCGGGCCTCTTCCTGGTCATTGAGCCCAGCGGAAAAAAATGGTGGAAGCTGCGGGTAATCTTTGCCAAAAAAGAAACCTTTTTTTCCTTTGGCGAATATCCCTCGGTCACACTCTCGCAGGCAAGGGTAGAACGCGACAAGGCCAACAGCCAGATTGCAAACAGCATTGACCCAGCCACCGTCCGCAAGGTAGCGAAAGCCACCCTGTCAGGAGAAGGGAGCTTTGGGGCTGTGGCCCGTGAATGGGCACGCCCGGTTTTTGCCGAAATGGTCCGTGGTTCACGCCACATCAATCATAGCCCGCCTTGAGAAAGACGTTTTTCCGTACATCGGTGCACGGCCCATTGGCGAAATCACCCCGCCGGAACTGCTGGCCGTCCTTCGCCGCATTGAATCACGGACGCTGGAAACAGCACACAGGATCAAGATTGTTTTCGGGCAGGTATGTCGATATGCTGTAGCAACCGGACACGCCACCAGCGACCCGGTAAGCGCCTTGCGCGGCGCACTTCTCCGGTCCAGCCAAAGCACATGGCAGCCCCTACCGATCCAAAGGCAGTGGCCCCCTTACTTCGAATACTGGCCGGGTATCAGGGGTCTTTCGTGGTGGCCTGCGCTCTCCGTCTTGCCACGCTGGTCTTTGTCCGACCCGGCGAATTACGTCAAGCCGAATGGGAGACGATTGATCTGGACAATGCCGAATGGCGTTACCTTGTTTTCAAGACCAAGACAGAACACCTTGTTCCGCTCTCAAGTCAGGCTGTGGCGATCCTGCGAGAGCTGCACCCGCTTACAGGGAAAGGCCGGTATGTGTTTCCCTCTTCCCGGTCGGCTTCGCGCCCAATGAGCAACAATACCGTCAATGCGGCCATGCGGCGCATGGGAATCGACACACAGAACGAACTGACCGGGCACGGCTTCCGGGCAATGGCCCGCACTATCCTTGACGAGGTACTGGACTTCCGTCCTGATTTCATAGAACACCAGTTGGCCCATGCTGTGCGCGATCCCTTGGGCAGAGCATACAACCGGACGGCGCATCTGCCAGAGCGGCGAAAGATGATGCAGACTTGGGCAGATTACCTTGAACAACTGGCGAAGAACGGGGAGAATAAAATTATTCCCTTGCGAATCGGCAGTAGATAACGGCCATTTTAAGGGGCCGGGCTACAAAAAATTCGTCCTTTCAGGCACATTAATTTCTAAAACCAGCAAATCGACTCTGGACGCCTGTATTGATGCGGGCTAAGCAGGAATACGGTCTACTTTTGAAGGGGGGCTGAGTAGTTCGCCCCCCATTGCCAACTCGGCAAAATCTCGAGACGGGACGATACGGCCATTGCCCCGCCCCCTCCCCATTCGGAGGGGGCGGGGCAAGCAAAGGCCGCACCGCCGGGAATATATGCGGGGAGAGACTTGCCGAAATTTGAGCCTTTAACAAGCCAACCCCTGAAACGCGCCGCTTCCCTGCCCATACGGGCAAGGAAACTGTCACACTTTGGGGCCGCCTAACGCCCCATTGCCCTATTCCGGTATTGACTTGGGCTGTATTTGCACGATATATATTACGTACAGACGGAATATGAATAACTATGATGCGGTGCTGTGGGATCAAGAATCATTTAACAATGAAATCAACAGAATGAGTTGAGTATGCGAAATCATAAAATGATTTATGGCCTTAGTTTTTTTTATTCTGCCTTAACGGCATTTTTATTTATTACTTTCTTTTATAAACAAAACGGTTCAGCATTATCATCATTTATAGTTCCTGTAATTTTGCTTGCGCCAATACTTTTTGTGGCTGTTCAGGATGTGTCTCTTTTATTCGTCAGTTTTATCACATTGCTCGGACTGGTTTCAGGGCTATTAATTGATCTGCAAATTAAAAATATAGTTACATGGAAAATGACTGTTTTTGCATGGATAATTCTTTCTATCCCTGCCATCGTGATATTAAATGTTTCTTCGATATTAATAAGAATAATTAATAAAAGAAATAAACAAGATTTTTCAAAAATTTATGATAGTCATCAAATTGATAATAATAAAATTAAATTGTCAAAAAAAATATTTACCACTATCTTTCTAGTTCTCTGCTGTTTTTCTGGATTGTTGATTTATTCTGGGACCCAAAAAAGCAATTCTGAAGTAGGAAGATTTGCCAAAAAAGAAGAAATAGTTGGATATTGGAAGTTGGTAACACTCCCTCATGATTTATCGCAAAAAATTAATAAAGTTAATCCTTGGCCTTTACCTTATCAATGGTTCGCCATCTATAATGATGGGAAAATATTTTCGTTCATGTCCTCGAAGGATCAAGTGTTAACCGCGATAGAGTTAGATAAATTATGTAAAAGTATCCCACCAAACACGACATATGAGTTTAATTCAGGATTTTTGACTGTCTCTTATAGTGATATGAAAAATATTAAGGAACTCTGGGGCGTCAATATTATAAAGAAAGAAATTAAAATTCGAGGGGTTGCTCCTGCTTTACCGGGGGACATAGTGATGTCAATACAAGGCGGCCCAAAAGACGGGATCATCTACTTTCGTCATTTAAGAAAGATAATATAATTAGTGACCCATTTTCTTTGGGGGTAGAGTTGGGGGTATTACAAATAATAAGTTTGTAATAAAAATATTTATATCAAATTGTTACAGCTACAACTTGTGTCCTGGTCCCTCAAAAAAAGGATGCGCCGATTTTCCCGAAGCACTTCTCTGATATGGGTAAACAAAAAAATATAAAACACAAAATGTCGAATTATCAACTTGATAAGAATACAATTTGAATCCCTCCCCGGGGAAAAAGGGTTACGACAATTGTCGTAACCCTTTTTTTGTTTCCACTTCTCCCGACGGGATGGCCCGCCGCCTACCTTACCAAAACTTCTGTTAACCAGCGGATACTCTATTCAACCAAACAACTCCCCAACCAACTGGGTCAAACCCGCCAAGGTCGTATCATCGAGAATAGTGCGCTGGGCCGTCAGCTCAGTCTGTCCGACAGGGAAAAGAGCCCCGTGAGGATTGGTGAGCACCAAAGAAAAAATCTCGTTTCCCTCTATCAGATTGTCTGCTAAGGTTTGCACCCACACATTGGCCCACCGTTCACCCAGCCCAAGGGTAAGGACACCGTGGGTAGAGATATAATCTTGTCCTGCGATGGCGCTCCCATCCCGGGTTGAAAAATCCACCGTGGCTATCTGGGTTGCCGGCCCCGGCAATTGCACCAAAAACCACACCCCCTGCCCTTCCTGCACCTGGCGGGGAACAGCATTGATGGCTGGAGGGGCGGTGATATTGGCTCCGGGCGTCTGGAGCTGACCGGTGCGGGTCTCGATCCACTCCGCATAACTGCTCACCCGGGTCGCCGCCCCTATGTCGCCCAGCGATCCGTCCGCCTCCGTGTTGAGATCTGTCATCGGCCAGCGGGTGACAAAGCTGTTAATCCCTGCCAATTGCCAATCGCCATCATGTTGAACAAACAGGCCACCGCCGGAATCTCCCGGCGTAATCATAGCCTCAGTACTCCCAAGCCCACGGTTTGAAATCCCGAGCAGATCACCAAGGGCGTCCCGGAAGATGGTACCATCATCGTAATCATAGAACAATTGGTCGGCAAGGCTTCCCTGCCAGCCATAGCGCGCAAGCGAGGTGCCGATGGCATCAATGGTGTTCTCTCCGGCTCGGCGGGTAGCCCCAGCCTCTGGCAGGATAACTCCGGAGGTGCTCTGAGCCTGACCATATCCAACCAGGGTAGCGGTCTGGCCTAGTTCGTCTACCCCAGCATACAGACCATATCGATCAGCGGTCAGAGGAGCCGCCTGTTCGAGGGTGATCAGCGCTAAATCATGCCAAACACCCAGACTATTAAGCACTACATCCGGATAATCCTCCACTGCCTGAATCCGACGAGAAACAGAACCACTTGCCGTCTCGAAAACCACCACGCTATTGGCCAGAATCAAGTCATCAACCAGATGGGCGGCGGTAAGAAGATGCAGACCAGACGCCAACAGCACCCCGGAACCGGAGATCAGCCCGTCATGGATACGGGCCACCCCTGGCCATTCAGTATCATTAGCTACTCCATCACCATCATAACGGCTGATAAGAGATGTGAAAATCATTGGCCGGACCGTAAAAAGGCGAGGGGGTAAATTGGTTCAAAATTTCTATCTTGCGAGAAAAATTGCCTGCGCTATACTCCCGACTTGGAACCACCCTTTTTCCAAGGAGAAATCAAGGCCGCCCGGCGGTTACAGAAGCTCCTGACGCACTGCCAAGAATTTCTCAAGTACATTTTGATGACAGGAGAGGAAGCCACCCTGGCTTCCGGAGAGATCTTACCAAAGAGTCTCTGTTGTTGGGTATTATTTCTGTGGATCAAACTTGGATTTTTCCCAATTTATTTCAGACATTTAAAACCTATATGCAGAAATTAGTCTATCTCACCTCTGTCAAACAAATGGCACCAGCTCCTGTAGTAACCCCACTTGACACCGCTATTCCGTGACTGCCGATCTCCCTATCTGGCCTGCACTAGCCAGTAACCGCAAGCGCGCAGAACGCCAGTCGGCCAAACAGCGAATGCGCTGATTTTGTGCATCGGACAGGGCTCCTTGCGTATTCAGGAGTTCGATGATATCCGCAGCTCCTTTATCGTACTTGCGCTGGGAAACAACCAGCGCTTTTTGGGCGGCCTCAAGCAGAATCGCGGAAGCGTCCAGATTCTGGAGGGCGGAGGTGGCATCGGCGTGCGCTTTGATTAATTCCATGGCAATCTGGTGTTCGGTGTCGGCGAGGGCCGCTTCTTTTTGCTCGACCTGGGCCTGGGCGCCTCTAACCTTATAGGTGGTAGAAAATCCCTCAAAAATTGGAATCGACAGCGCAAGCCCCATGGTGGTTTCCTGTGCTTCGATCGAGGTCACTGCTTCACCTGGACGGGTATTCTGATAATAGTTGGTGGAAAAGTTCAGGGTAGGCATCCCGGCGGAGCGGGCAACGGTTACCCGCTTTTTCGCTGCCTCAAGTTGGTTTTTTGCCGCAAGAATGGCGGGATGATTTTTCTGGGTTTCTTCCAGCCACTGGCTCAAGGCCTTGCCATTCTCTCCCGCACTCTCACCCAGATCTTCCGGCAGTGATACTACAGTATTTGCCGGTATGCCGAGGATATATCCCAGCACTGACCGTGCCTTTTCGTATTCACCCAGGGCACGATTCTTTTCCAGTGAAGATTTGGCCAGGGCGGTTGTCGCCTGCAGCGTATCCGACTGGCTGCTCGCCCCTTTTTCTTCACGCAGTTTAGCGGAATGCAGGGTATTGCCAGCGATTTCCTCGCTGGTCGTTTTGGCCTTGAGAGTTGCGCCTGCGGTTACCGCATCAAAATAGGCCTGGATTACCGAAGACAAGGCCTTTTGCAAGGTGCCGTTATGGGTGGCCATGGCCGCCGCCAGCAAACTTTCGGCAGCCTGATGGTTGGCCGCTCGGCCGCCAAAATCAAAGATCCGCCAGGTCAAGCCCCCTTGGGCGGTATTTCGGTTGATGTTGCTGGATGGATATCGGGAATCCGAATACCGGATCCGATCACTGGTCCGGCTCAACGAACCGGTCAGAGCAGGCAGATATGTGGCGCGTGCTTCCCCCACCGCACCTGCTTGAATTTTGATGTCTGCCCAGGTGGATCTGATTTGCGGATTGTTGCATAGCGCCAGATCCACCGCCTCGCCCAAGGCGAGAGGGTGGGAAAAATCTTTCTGTATCGAGCATGGAATCGGGGCGGTGTCCCCCGGCAGGATCACGCCTTGCTCAACCACCTCGGGCATGGTGAGCAAGGGGTCGGTAAAGGGATAGATGGGGTCGAAAGCCAGGGCGAAGTTTGGCCAGCTCAAACCAGCGACAAGGATTACGGCGCCTGTTCGGAGGAGTTTAGCGCTCATTGAGACTCTCTTTTGCGTGCTGGAGGAGCGGACTCAAAACGTATTCAATCACTCGGCGCGTACCTGTTTTGATTTCCACATTGACGGACATGCCCGCACTCAACGGCATATCCTCGCCCTTAACAGAAATTGAGGATTTATCCAGGGCAATGATGACCGAATAGAGCAAACCTTTTTTCTCATCCTTGATGGCATCGCGCGACACATGCAAGACGCGGGCGGGAATGGTGCCGTACTTGGTGTACTCAAAGGCCGCAATCTTGACGGCTGCGGTTTGACCTTCCTCCACAAAGCCAATATCCTTGTTTTCCAACATGGCTTCGACGATGAGATGATCCTCGTTGGGGACAATCTTCATCAACGGTTGCGCCGCAGGCACAACCCCGCCAACGGTAAAGACAGTCAACTGCTGTACCGTGCCATCCACCGGCGAGGTAAGTTTGAGCAGTTTACTGCGGGTTTCTGTCCGCATGGCATCCTGCCTGCCAGCTCCTACAATCCTGTCACCTTCTGCCTGAGCGTCAAAGGCGGCGCGCCTGGTTTCGGCAATCAAGGCAGCCCGCGTATTTTTCGCCTCGGTCAATTGCCCTTCAAGATCAACCCGCGCTTGCTCTTTTTCAAGATATGCATGCATGGAAACGTCATGATTTTGGGCAAGCTCCCTGTAATCCGAAGCCCGTTGGGTCGCCAGCGGCAAGGCAGAGGAATACCTGGTTATCGCCCCTTCGAGGCGTTGAAGTTTCGTCATAAAATCCTGGTATTGACCATTCAGGTGCCCTTGAGCCTCCTGAAGTTTTTCCACCGGAACACCGTCAATGGGCGCGAGTTTTGGTGGCTTACGGCTGTCAACCGCCTCGATCATCGCTCGCGATCGGGCGATTTGGAGAGTCGCTTCCGTGACACTGCTCATCGCCTTGCCGTACTCTGCATCTGCTGCGCTGGCATCCAGCTCGATCAACACCTCGCCTTCTTTGACCGCCTGTCCTTCCTCAACGTACAGCGCCTTGACGCTGGCCACTTCAACCGAGGCAATGGTTTTGGTGCGTTCGCTGGGGATAATTTCACCGGTGGCGTTGACCACGATATCCATGCGGCCAAAGATCGCCCAGAGCAGCACAAAGGCAACCAACGCCATCAGAATCTTCGCGGTTATCCGCAGGCTAGGCGAAACCGGTCTTTCCTGCAAGGAGAGAGCGGCGGGCAAGAATTCCGCCTCGTCCTCCTTGAAGAGATTCCCTCCCAGTTGATCCCGCTCTTTCCAGAAACGGCCAAAAACTTGCCGATAATGACGCAGCAAGAACGCATAGGCCTCCAGCTTGTGTTTGAGACTCATCCTTCCACCACCTGTGCTGTACTTGCGCCAAGTTGCAATTGGTTCAAGTGTGCATAAATTCCGTTCGGTATCGCAAGCAATTCGTCATGCGAGCCTTCCTCAACAATTTGCCCCCGATCCATAACAAAGATGCGGTTGGCATCCCGCACCGCAGAAAGACGATGGGCAATAATCAGCACCGTCCTACCCGCACAAATTTTGCGCATATTCTCCTGGATGATTCTTTCCGATTCATAGTCCAGGGCACTGGTGGCTTCGTCAAAGATCAGGATCCGCGGGTTGGAGATGAGCGCCCGGGCAATGGCGATCCTTTGCCGTTGCCCGCCGGAGAGCCCGGTGCCATGCTCTCCCACCTTGGAATCATACCCTTCCGGCAACTCGCAGATGAACTCATGCGCGCCGGCCAGTTTCGCTGCTTCGATAATAACCTCAATGGGCAAGGCGGGATTGGCCAAGGCGATGTTGTCGCGGATGGTGCCGGTGAAAAGCACATTTTCCTGCAAAACTATACCCAATTGGTGGCGCAGCGAGGTGGTATCGATAATGGAAATATCCTGGCCATCAATGAGAACCCGGCCTCGATCCGGGACATACAACCGTTGCATGAGCCGGGTCAGGGTGCTCTTGCCTGAGCCGGAGCGGCCGACAATGCCGATCACTTCACCGGGGGCGATCTTGAGATTGACCTCCCGAATGACGTCTGGATTATCGGGCCGGTAGCGGAAGGAGACCTGGTCGAACTCGATGGCGCCTTCCAACCGGGGAATCCTCGTTTTTTGGCCCACTACTTCCATCGGTGCGTTGAGGATGTCCCCCAGGCGCTCCATGGAAACCCCTACCTGCTGGAAACTATTCCATAACTGGGCAATGCGCAAAATTGGCTCGGTGAGCCGACCCGAGAGCATGTTAAAGGCTATCAACTGCCCCACCGTCAAATTACCCTCCACAACGAGACCTGCACCAACCCAGAGAAGGGCCACGGTCACAAGCTTACTCACCATGGTTACCCCACTATTGGCAATGGTGCCGACGTTGGTTGCGTCCAACCCTGCGGAGACATAGGTGGAGAGTTGTTTTTCCCAGTTATCGATCCAGCGCGGTTCCACGGCCATAGATTTGACCGTGTCGATGCCACTGATCGATTCCACCAGGAAGGCCTGATTTTTAGCGCCGGTGTCGAATTTTTCTTTCAAGCGGGAGCGCAGGATCGGCGTAATTCCCACGGCTAAAAGGACATAGAGGGGGATGGAGATTACGACGATGAGGGTAAGCAGCTTGCTGTACCAGAGCATGACGAAGATAAAGACAAACGAGAAGAACAGATCCAGGACCAGGGTGAGTGCATTGCCGGTGAGGAAGGAGCGGATATTTTCCAGCTCCCGGATGCGGGCCACCGAGTCACCAACCCGCCGGGCCTGAAAATAGGCAATCGGCAGGGCGAGCAGATGTCGAAAGAGTCTTGCCCCGAGTTCGACATCGATCTTGCTGCTGGTTCTGGCAAAAACCCAGGTACGAATGGCCGTAAGAATGACTTCAAAGAGGGTTGCCGCTAATAGCCCAATGGCAATGACATTGAGTGTTTTCATGGCATGGTTGACCAAAACCTTGTCCATTACCACCTGAAAGGCCAGGGGGGTCGCCAGGCCGATGAGCTGGAGGACAAAGGAGATCACCAGGATTTCGCCAAACAGTTTCCGGTATTTGACGATGGCCGGAATAAACCAGCTGAAGTCGAACTTGGTGAGGTCTCTCAGGTAGGTTGCCTTGGAAGTACAGAAAATAAATTGCCCGGACCATTGCTTCATGAATTCCTGCAGGTCCAAGACCTGGGGGGTAGGGTTGCCGGGCTGCTGGGTGATCATTTTGGGCCGAGTTTTATCGCCGCCTTCATAGCCGAACTTGACGGCGATAAAATAATTTCCCTGTTTATCGATGGCAATGGCCGGCAGAGGCGCGCGGTCCAGACGTTCTTCCTCCTGCTCAACGACCTTGGCTGTCATACCAAGGCGCTTAGCAGCCAAGAGAATGGTTTCCGTCGTAAAAGGCTTTAGCCCGAACTCATGCCGCAATTGCGCTTCATCAGCGGCAATGCCATGGTGCCTGGCAATCATCAACAACGACAGTAGTCCTAAATCCATTTATCCCTCACTCCCCGTATCTGCTCGATTTCCCGTTGTTCAAATTCCCGCAACACCTTAAAAATCCCCAAAAAGCTTGTCATGGGGATAACCGCCTGAAACAGGCCGAAAAATTTATCTTCTTTTTATCCTCTTGGGGGCATACAATAAACACATTCTTTTTCTCTGCCACATTTTTTTTTCACCCCCGAGGAGGACTCATGTTTGATTTCACCTTTCACAACCCGACCAAGATCATCTTCGGTGCAGACAAGGAATCCTTAATCGGCGCGGAACTAAAAGCCGCCGGAATCACCAAGGTGCTGTTGGTCTATGGCCGAAACTCGGTGATCACAAGCGGTCTGCTGGACCGGGTCATGGCCAGCCTCAAAGCCAGCGATATCGGTTGCATCCAGTTTGGCGGGGTGGATTCCAACCCACTCCTATCGCACACCAGGGAAGGCGTGGCCCTGGCCAAGCAAGACAAGGTCGAGGCGATCCTGGCGGTGGGCGGCGGTTCGGTGCTGGACGAGGCCAAGGCCATCGCGGTGGGCGCTTTGTGCGACGAGGATGTCTGGCAGTTCTTCGTCGGCAAGGAGGTGGAGCGCGCCCTGCCCATTTTCACCATCCTGACCCTGGCCGCCACCGGTAGCGAGATGAACGGCAACTCGGTGGTCACCAATGCGGAAACCAAGCAGAAATACAACATCGGCTCCGCCCACGTCTACCCAAGGGTCTCCATCCTCAACCCGAAGCTGACCCATTCCGTGCCCCTGAATTACACGGCCTACAGCGCGGTGGACGCCATCGCCCATGTGCTTGAGGGCTATTTTACCAAGCAGCCAGGCACCCATCTCCAGGACCGGCTGGTGGAAGGGATCGTCAAAACGGTGATCGAAACCACCGACCTGATCATGGCCGAACCCACTCATGCCAAGGCCCGCGCCTCCTTTATGTGGACCGCCACCCTGGCCCTCAACGGCCTGACCCCGGCCGGCATCGGCCCATACAGCTTTCCCAACCACATGATCGAGCATGCCATGAGCGCCATCTACAACATCCCGCACGGGGCCGGGCTGTCCATTGTCATGCCGGCCTGGATGAAGTGGTATCTGCCAAAAAATCCCAGCCAGTTTGCAAGGTTTGCCAAGGAGATTTTCGGGCTGAATTCCGGCGAGGCTGGGATTGCGGCTTTGGAGCAGTGGTTTGTTGCGATCAAGTCGCCGGTGCGCTTGGCTGAGGTGGGGATTCCCGCCACGGACATCGGGGCCATCGCGGAAAACGCCGAGGGGTTGGCCAGACAATGGGGGATTGGTGGGCTCTACCCCAAGGAAACCATTACCGAGATTTTGCGGCTGGCGGTGTAATTCCCGCCCCTAGATAAAAAACACGGCGTGCTGCTGGCGTTGATGCCCGGCAATGTGCTCCTGTTCCGGAAGAAAGCAGACATAGCCACTCATGGGCGACTCACCTTCGGGCAGGCCCTCCGCCAAGCCCACGGTCTTGAGCAGCGGACCAGAGAACCGAGCAAAGATTCCCCGCTTGAAAAATTCATTCCTGGTCAGCCGAGTATAATGCGGCGGGTTCCCTTCGGGCAGATGGTGCCAAAGATAATCCCTGATCTCCTTGGACGGTTCCGCAACAAGACAGGGCGGTAGCAGCCGCTGTCCGCTCACCAGCCAGTCAAATCGCACCAACTCACAAAACAGCTCCCGGTCCGGCCGTGTCTGGGCCAGTTCCACCAGCATCCGGGTCATCAGCTCCTGGGTTTTCGCCAAGCTGAAAAAATCCGCCCCCTGGCAGATGCTGAGCAATTGCGCGAAAAAAGCAAAGGGCTCTTCCCCTGTTTTCCTGACGTACTCCAAGGTATTACGAAAAAACCGGTTGTTGTAAAAAGCCTCCAGGCACTCGCCCAGCCAGTACAAACGGCGCAGGTTCGCATGGTCCAGCCAGCGGGTGGCCAACACCGAATAAGGCGGCGTGTTTGAACTGACAAGGCCAAACTCGTCTGCGGCCCGACTGATCGCGGTGCCGGGCAGAACCTTGAGCAACCCCATCTGGAGATGGTGGGGCGCCATACCATATGCCTCGTTCAGCGAGACACGGAAGGTCTCCTCCGTTTCGCAGGGAAGCCCGAGAATTAGGTCAAGATGCAGGTGGATATTGCCCAAAGCCACCAGCCGGCGGATGCTCTCCCCGGCCTTGGCCAGATCCATCTTCCTATTTACCGCAGCCAGGGTGGCTGGGTTGGTGGATTGTAGGCCGATCTCGAACTGGAAGCGGCCCTGAGGAACATCGGCCAGGAAGACCAATATCTCTTCGCTGAACAGATCCGGGGCGATCTCGAAATGAAAGAGGGTCTCCCCCGGTTGAGCGAGGAGCCAGCGCCAGATGGCCAGGGAGCGCTCGGGCAAGGCATTGAAGGTCCGGTCCACAAAACGGATGATCTTGGGGCCATGGCTAATGATTTGGGCCAGCTCCCGCTCCACCTCGGCCAACTCCCGGTAGCGCACCCCCTGCCCCACCGAGGAGAGGCAGTAGCTGCACGAAAACGGGCAGCCCCGGGATGATTCGTAGTAGATATTGCGGTTTTCCAAGTGGGCCGCGAAATCGGGTTCCCGGTACGGCATGGCAAACGGAGGGGCGCTGGCGGCCAGATACTCGGCCTGTAGGCTTCCCGCAGCCAGATCGCGAAAGAAATCATCCCCCAACCCCTCCACCTCGCCCCGAACCACGGTGCAGCCCGCGGGCAGGCTATCCATCGCCATGAAGGTTGCCTCCGGCCCGCCCAGGATGATCGGCACCTGGGGCAAAGCCAGCCGCAGGTCGGCCACCAGCCGCATGGTGTACTCGGCATTCCAGATGTACACGGAAAAGCAGATGGCCTGAGGCTGATCGCCGGTGATCCGCACCAGGGTCTGGTAATAGGGATCGTTGATGGTGAACTGGTGCAGCACCAGGCGGCTTTCCGGCATGGCCTGAGCCAAGACATTGCGCACATGAAACAACGCCGGGCAGGAATGGGAGTAACGGGCATTGAGGGTGATCAGGCTGATTTGCATTGTCTCACCTGCCGGGAGCGGTTAGAGTAGCGGGACACGGACGGTGCCATACTACTGCCTTTTTGCGCTCCCGTCACTGGCCTGTTTTTTCCTTATCCCTTTAATTGTGCGCCGCCCATTATGCTCCCCTACCCTGAGATCGACCCTGTCCTCCTCCACCTTGGCCCCCTCCAGGTCCGCTGGTACGGCCTCATGTATGTCCTGGGCTTTATCGCCTCCTATCAGCTGGTCCGCCATCAGATCAAGCGATACAACCTCACCGTACTGGCCAGGCATTTTGAAAATCTCAACCTGGTGCTGATCCTCAGCCTGGTGCTGGGCGCCCGCTTGGGCTATGTCCTGTTCTACAATCCAAGCTACTATCTGGCAAACCCCCAGGATATCCTGGCCACCTGGCAGGGCGGCATGTCTTTTCACGGGGCGCTGGCCGGCATGCTGCTGGGAGGGCTCATCTTCTGCCGGGTCACCGGCCTACCCTTCTGGCAAAACGCGGATGTCTATATCATCACCACCCCCATCGGCCTTGGGTTGGGCCGAATCGGCAACTTCATCAACGGCGAGCTCTATGGCCGGATGAGCGATGCCCCATGGGCCATGGTCTTTCCCTTGGGCGGGCCGATCCCGCGCCACCCGTCCCAGCTTTACGAAGCGTTTCTCGAAGGGGTCGTGCTCTTCTCCCTGCTCTGGCTGCTGAAAAACCAATACTGGCAACGGCGCTGGCCCACCGGCTCGCTTCTGGCCCTGTTTCTCCTTTTTTACGGGATATTCCGCACCGTGGTCGAGCTGTTCCGCCAGCCCGATGCCCAGCTTGGCTTTTTGTTCAATGTGCTGACCATGGGCCAGCTGTTGAGCGGCTTGATGATTGCCACCGCCCTGCTCATCCTGCTTCTACGACGAAAATGCGCTGGACCGGCCTGATCTCTTGACGCATAATCTGTAGACGTTTACAGTGCTCGGGAGACGAAAAACAACCGATGGAGCGAGCAAGATAAAATTACGCTTCCAACGCTTGTTACAGCCCCATCGGCCAAAGACCATGACCAGCACCACAACTCAGTCAGACGCGCGGCGCACAACCGGCACCAGCCCCCGGTTGCACCGACTCTTTTTCTCCCTTCTTCTCCTGTGTATAACCATGACCCCCACCTATGTCGAAGCCATCGAACTCGCTCCCCACCTGCATAAAAACAAACTCGCCAACGGCCTGACCGTTCTGGTCAAGGAGACCCCCGGCACCAAGGTGGCCACGGTCCAGATCTGGGTCAAGGCGGGGAGCATCTACGAAGAAAAGCATGAGGCGGGTATCACCCATCTCATCGAGCACATGATCTTCAAGGGCACCCCCACCCGGGCGCCTGGCGAGGTGGCCGGGGCCATCGAAGCGGTGGGCGGCCAGATCAACGCCTACACCTCCTACGAGTACACGGTCTACCACGCCACCCTCTCTTCCCGGAACTGGGGCGAGGCGTTGGAGGTGCTCACCGATGCGGTGCTGCACTCGAATTTCGACGCCGAAGAGCTGACGCGGGAAAAAAAGGTGGTGCTGGAAGAGATCCGCATGCGCAAGGACCGGGCCAATATCGCTCTTTTCCAGGAGCTGATGGCCAAGGCCTACACGGTGCATCCCTACCGGTTGCCCATCAGCGGTACCGCAGAGAGTGTCACCGCCATCAGCCGCGACGACATCCTCCGCTACATGAAAAACCATTATCACCCCGATAACTTCACCGTGGTGGTGGTGGGCGATGTCCGAATCCAGCAGGTGCTGGATTCGGTGAACAGCCTGATGGCGGACTTGCCCCGCAGCGATGCCCAGCCGCCCACCATCCCAAGGGAACCGGCCCAAACGGCAACCCGCCTCTTCGCCCTGAGCGAGGATGTCAACCAGACCCAGCTGGCCCTGGCCTTTCCCGGTTCCGCCTTCAAGGGGCAGGATGCGGCTATTTTGGATGTGATGACCACCATCCTCGCCAGCGGCGAGACCTCCCGCCTCTACACCAAGCTGCGCAACGACAAGGGCCTGGTCTACCGCATCGACGGCTCGGCCTTTACCCCCAAAGATCCGGGGTTGCTGGAGTTCACCGCCACCCTGGATGCGGACAAGGTTGCCCCAGCCCTGGAAGAGACGCTCACCGAGATCTTTCGGATGAAACACTCCAAGGTGAGCAACGAGGAACTTGAACGGGCCAAAAGCAATCTGGAGAGCGATTTCATTTTCAACCTGGAACGGGCCGAAGGCCAGGCCCGAGTCTTGGGCTCCTTCGAGTTTCTGACCGGAGACCCACGCGAAGACAAATATCTGGAACGGGTCCGGGCGGTGAGCAAGGAGGATATCCAGCGGGTTGCCGCCTTTTATCTCAGGGGGGAGCATCTCACTGTAGGCACCATTGCCCCGTTCGGTACGCCAAAGGGGCTGACCCCGGCGCAATTGGCCCAGATCATCGCCAAGGCCGAGGCCGCAGCCAAGCTGGGCCAGCCCGCCTCCAAGGTGAACGGCGCCTTTCTCACCGGAGTGCACAGCTTTGTCCTGAAAAACGGCATCCGGCTCCTGGTCCGGGAGAATCATGATGTGCCCACCGTTTCCATCCGGGCCGTCTTGCCCGGCGGGCTGCGTAGCGAGACCGAGACCACCAACGGCGCCTTCGCCTTTATCAGCGAACTCCTGCCCAAGGGCACCCAACGGCAGAGCGCCGAAGAGCTGGCCAAGGTGGTGGCCAACATGGCCGGATCGCTCGGTGGCTTCAACGGCAAAAATACCTTCGGGGTCAAGGCAGACTTCTTGTCCCGCTACACCAACGAGGGCCTGGCCCTGGTCCGCGACGTGCTCCTCACCCCGGCCTTTGCTCCTTCAGAGGCCGAGAAGATCCGGCCCGAGCTGCTCTCCCAGCTCAAAAATCAGGAAGATTCCCTGCCCAGTCTGGCCTTCAAGGAATTCAATAAACGGCTGTTCATGGGCCATCCCTATGGCCTCAACACCCAAGGCAACGAAACCGTCATCAGCAACGTCACCGTGGCCGAACTGAAACGGTTGTACGAAGAGCACGCCCGACCCGAGGCCCTGGTTATCGCGGTGGCAGGCGATGTCGATGCCGAAAAGGTTCGGGATACGGTGGAGCAGCTTTTCTCTGGCTGGAGCAAGCCTGCGGCAGAAAAAGCGTCGGGCGGTGAAAGCGCTCTGCCCCCGGATGTGCCGGCCGGCCCGGATGTGATCAGCATCCCTCGGGACAAGCAGCAAGTGCATATCATCATCGGCTTTGTCGGCACCACCCTAAGCAGTGAAGACCGTTACGGCCTTGAGGTGCTGGACACGGCCCTTTCCGGCCAGAGCGGCCGGTTGTTCACCGAGCTGCGCGACAAGCAGAGCCTGGCCTACAGCCTCTCTTCTTTTTCGCTGCTGGGCCTGGACACCGGCTCCTTTGGCATCTACATCGGCACCAGCCCGGACAAAAAAGACGAGGCCATCAAGGCTGTCTGGCAGCAGCTCTACCGGGTAATGGAAGAGCCGCTCAGTGAAGAGGAACTGGCCAAGGCCAAGAACGTCCTTATCAGCAACTACGAGCTGGGTCTGCAAACCCGCGGCAATCAGGCCCTGGAAATGGCCTTGAACGAAACCTACGGCCTGGGCCAGGATTTCGGCAACCGCTATGTCCACGCCATTGAGCAGGTCGATGCCCAAACCGTGCTGACCATGGCCCGAAAATACATCCGTCCCTCCAACTATGTACAGGTCACGGTAGGAGCAGACCCCCTCCAGGCAGAAGCCCAGGAGCCGGAGACAGCGCCGCAAGCCAAGCCCTCGACCACCCCCCCCGCCATTCCTTCAGAAAAGATCGGTGAATAAGATGCTCAAAACCATGATCGCCCCCTCCATCCTCTCCGCTGATTTCGCCCGACTGGGAGAAGAAATATCCGCCGTGGCCAAGGCTGGCGCGGACGTGATCCACATCGACGTGATGGACGGGCATTTCGTGCCCAACATCACCATCGGCCCCCTGGTGGTGAAGGCGGTGCGCAGGATCACCGACCTGCCCCTGGATGTCCACCTGATGATCGAAAACGCCGACGCCTATCTGGAAAATTTTGCCAATGCCGGGGCGGACTGGATCACGGTGCATGTGGAAACCGGCTATCACCTGCACCGGACCATCCACCGCATCAAGGAACTGGGCAAGAAGGCAGGGGCGGTGCTCAATCCGGCCACCCCGCTGGCGAGTCTAGAAGAAATCCTGCCCGATCTGGATCTGGTCATGCTGATGACCGTCAATCCCGGCTTTGGCGGGCAGTCGTTCATCGAAAGCTCGCTTACCAAGATCAGGCAGCTCAAAAAGATGATCGACGATCGGGGGCTACAGGTGGGCATCGAGGTGGACGGCGGGGTGAGTCCGAAGACCATCGGCCCCATTGCCGCAGCCGGGGCCAACATCTTCGTGGCAGGATCCGCCGTGTTCGGTCAGGCTGACTACGCAAAGGTCATCGCTGAACTCAAGGGCACCTGCTGATAAAACTATTAGCTGTCACGCATGCACTTTGATATACCATTTTGGTTTCATTCTACCAAAATCTGTTCTTACATTGCTTTTGAGGCCTTTTTTAGAATCAAGCACGTACTGCTTGTTCTCCTCGCGAATAAAAACGGCCCAGTGCCAGAAGAGCTTTCCACTTTTAATCTGCCATTTAATTGAAATTAACGCGCAATCTGGCAAAGACCCCCACTTTTTGAAAGGGGTTTCTTCTTTGTCTGTTCTGAAACCTAATTCAGCCAAAAGGCGACGAACATATTGGGTGTCTGACCATAGCGATTGATCTTCAGCATAGATTCCCATGCCATTAGCTATTTTTTTGGCTTCGTTGTAAGGAATACCAGCTATAGCAGCCGAACTGGCTATCCCGCACCCCGTTTTTTCTTCTTGCACAACTGGCTTCATCTCTTTGTCCGTTCCTGCCAAAGCGCTTCCATGTCCTGCCTCTCAAAGAGATAGTTGGTGTTGCAGTAATGGCAGCAGGTCTCCACGGGAAAAGGGCCGCTGCACAGCTCATCGAGGTCTTTTTCCGGAAGGGTGAGAAGACGGGCGCTGATTGCATCCCTGGAGCAGGGGCAGGCAAAGGCGACCGGCGTGGTGGTGAGGATTTCCGGCTGAAACGCGCCGAACTGTGCCGCAAGCAAACCCTCCGATTCGCCACCCTCGGCAAAATACCTCCCCAGGGACGGCAGCCCTGCCAAACATTCCTCCAATTCCCCCATCAAAACAGGCTCAACCCCGGGCATGGCCTGCAACAGCAGACCGCCAGCCCCCACCGGCAAGCCATCGTTGTCGAACTGGATGCTCAGCGCTATGGCGGTGGGGGTCTGCTCCGAGGTCTGAAAATACTGGCTGAGATCCAGGGCCAGGCTGCCGTGCTCCAACATGACGGTGCCGGTGAACGGCTGGCTGGCGCCTTCCAGATGGGTGCTCGCCGAGAGAAAACCTGCGCCGAAAAACGGTGACAGGTCAAAGGATTCCAGGGGCTTTTCCAGGGGGATCGGATTCTGCCGCAGGTAGCCGCGCACCTCGCCCGCAGCGTTACCCTCGGCCACCAGCCCCTTGATCGGGCCGGAACACTCGATCCGCAGCGCCAGCCGGTCCTTGTCCCCCTTGAGGCTTGTGGCCAGCAGGGCCGCAGCCAGATAGGCATGGCCCAGCACCAGGGTCTCCAGCAGGCCAAGCCCATGCCGGGCGCGCATCTCGTTGACCAGAGCGGTGCCTCGCACCAGCACCCCGCGCACCGCTTTGTCGCCCAGGAGAAACCGGGTGCGTCCGTCAGCCAACTGCTTCACAGGCCCCCCATATACTGGCCAAACTCCGTCTTGACCTCCTGAAAGGGCACGGCAAAGCCGATTCCCTGGGCGTCGCGCAGCACCATGGTGTTGATACCGATGAGGCCGCCCTGCTCGTCAATCAGCGGCCCGCCGCTATTTCCGGGGTTGATCGGGGCATCGGTCTGGATGAATTTCCGACCCTTGTGCTCACGGTATCCGGAGATGATTCCGCTGGTCATGGTGTGCCGCAAGCCCATGGGATTGCCGATGGAATAGACCTTCTGGCCCTGGCCGAGATGGCGGTTGTCCGTCACTGGCCGGATAAAAGGCGCATTGTAGCAATCCACCGAGAGCAGGGCCAGGTCGGTGCGGTCGCTCATCTTGAGGGTTTGCACAGGCAGTTCACTGCCGTCGATGAGGACAACCTTAATGTCGGCGCTCCACGATGACCGCTCGATGCGCTGCAACTGCTCTATTTTCTGCTGGTGCAAGGCTCTGTATTTTTCACGCGCCTCCTGTCCCCTCTGCAACGATTCTTCTACCTGCCGCCGCACCCCTGGGTCGCGGATGCTGGCAAGCTGCCGTTCTAAAATCTCCCGGTTCCGCTGGTCCCGCTCCAACTCGGCGGCCATCTTGTCCACATCGTCCTTCAGGGCCTTCCGTTGGCTGGCGTCAACCTCCACCACATGCCGGTTGGTAACGATGTAGCCATTGGCGGTGACAAAAAAACCCGAGCCGCTTCCCCAGGGGGTCTTGATAAAAACCGTGGCATTCCTGGCCTGCTCCAGAGGGGTTCCCGCCGGATAGGCGGCGGCCAATTTTCCCGCTAGCCCATCGGCACCTTGCGGCTGATCCGCCCCCACTTGTCGCGGTATTGCTGGCAAGGCGCTACTTCGCGCCTGCTCAGGCTTTGCGGAAGAGACAACCGCAGGCTGGCTGGCATCGCGCGCTGGTTGCTGCGGCTTCGGCGCAAACAGATACCAACCCGCCAACAGCCCAATCACCACGGCAAACATCCAGCCCGCCAGCCCAGATGACGCCTTCGGCGCTACAATGGGGGCGGCCTCCATTTCGCCTTGAGGCGGCAGGGTCTTGCCCTCTTCTTCCTTTTTCTGAAGTCGGGCAAAAATCACCCCGCAGCGCTCGCATTCCTTGTCGCCAGCTTGCACATGGCCGCATTTTGGACAGTCCACACTCCCCCTCCCATGGTCAACTGCCGGGCAACAGAGTATTGCCCCGATGAAAGTTTATACACCATTGGCCGGGGTCTTGACAAACTCTTGCCACAAAAAAAAGGCCCGCTTTATCCAAGCGGGCCTTTTGCAATCTCGATAGGGACAAAACTATTCGGAAATCCCCCACAGAGCTGTTTGCCGCTTGGAGACAGGGGTAATGCCGATCTCTTTGCTTGCCCGCTGGCCGCCTGGGTCCGTGGCAGTCACCCGAACGATGATCCTTGTTTTCTGCTCCGATCGGAAAGAAGAGGGCACCACAAAGGAAACCGCCGAATCTTCCCCGTGGAACTTCTCCATGTGTACCGGCGGACCGGCCACTTGTTCCCAGCTGTAGCGCACGCCGCCGGGAGAATCATCCCTGGTGAGCCCGGCATCAAGCACCACGCTTTCCCCCACCTTATACGAATCGCCCACCGGCCTCAACCCCAGCACGGGCGGCTTGTCATTGGGTTTGACCGTGATGGTCAGCTTCGCAGCCTTGGAGTATACCCCGGCCGCCTTGAAGCGGTAGCGGACCTCCTCCTTGCCGCCGAAATATCTGTCCGGCTCGTAGCGATGGCTGCCGCGGTCAACGCGATGCAACGCGCCTCGCAGGGGCGGGCCGCCGAGAATCTCCACCGATACCTTGGCGTCAAAAGGCAACTCCGTGTTGGCGCCAGCCCAGATCTTTTTCCAGTTGATGGTGAGCGGCGCGGTGCTCAGGGTCTTAAGCCGCACATTCTGCGCCATCACCACCGGTTTCTCTTCCGCTGGGACTTCTGTCGACGCTTCCGCCACCACCACCGGCTTGACTTCCTCCGGCCCCATGACCACGGCCTTGGCTGGGGCGCTGGTCAACTGCCCGTCGGAAACGCGGAACTCGAAGCTGTCTTCCTTGGGGAAATCCTTATTGGGCAGATAGGTGATCTTGGGCAGCTCACCGGAGAGCCTGCCAAACTTGGGAGGGGTCACGATTTCAAACTTCAGAGGGTCGTTGTTTTCATCCGTTCCAGAAAGCTCGATGGGCAGAGCCTCGTTGGGCTTTGTCATCCGCCAGCGGGATTCGCTGGCCACAGGGGCCACATTGGGGGGAGCAACGGGAGCGCCCACAGCAACCGGTGGCGGCCCTTCCCCCACCGCCGGAGCGACGGCCTTTTCCTGGGCGACCGGCGGCACCGGAACCGGCATCACGCCTTTCTTGTTTTTCATGAAAAAATACCCGCCGCCCCCTGCCAGCAAGAGAATACAAAATACCGCGACCGCCATGCCCTTTTTCTTCCCGGCTTTAGGCGGTGGGGCAAAAGGGTGATCATCATGCCTGCCCGAAGCAGAGGGCTTGTCCCGGCTGTTGTCCATAGTAGCCTCCGCAAGAAAATCCGGCACAGCGGCAGCAGGAGAGGCCGTGGCAAAAATATCTTCTTCGCCCATCCCTCCCTGCGGCGCTTTGCCACCAGCATTTGTTTCTTCATCAGGAATATCCGGCAGGTCGCCAAAATCAAATTCATCGTCATCAAACCCGCCATCATCCGGTAACCCGAAACTATCTTCTCCAGGGGCCTTTGCCCCCGCTTTTCCACCACCATTTTGGGCCACTTCGGCAAAATTCACCGTTTCCGGTTGCGCTGCGTCATCGCCACCGAGATCGGAAAAGAGACTGTCCAGATCATCCTTACTCGGGGCGCCCATGCCTTCGGCTATGGCTGGTTCGCTGGCACCCTTTTTCTCTTCTGCACTGGAAAAAAGGCCATCGATATCCGATTGGTCCAGATCAAATTCATCACCGACTGCGGGTGCCGACGCAACCGTAGGCCCTTCCCCACCGCCAAGCAATGAATCGATATCCGACTGGTCAAGCTCGGAGAAACCATCGCCGCCTCCACCCGCAACGGAAGCAGGCGCGGCAGTGCTACCGCCTCCCAGGAGAGCGTCAATATCAGACTGGTCCAACTCCCCGCCATCATCCGCGGGCACGGGGGGGCTGGCTGCCGCTCCTCCGCCCAGCAGGGAGTCGATGTCGGACTGATCCAGCTCCCCCGGAGCTTCTTGCGCCGGAGCGGGCTTGTCTTCCGCCAAGTCGGTAAGCCAATCGTCTATTTCAAGGCCTGCTTTTTCTTCTGCCATACCTTCACCCGACACTCGACCGCTCCTTCAATCGCTTACTGCATATAAACATAGCTATGAAGCGCCCGATAAATAGGTTCCGACATCTCGACATTCACCACATAGGAACGACGGTCACCCCTGGTATTAGCTGCGAGAATATGAATCCGCAGATGTCCGTCCACTTCCTGAAGCACCCCGGAAACCTTCTGTTCATTCTCACCTGCTGCGGCAGGCCGCCACACGGCCAGCGACTCATTGCTGATCACCGCAGCCATTTGCTCAGCCAGGGTCGCGCCAAGCAGGGAAATCCTCTGCCGGGTGGAAAATTCACTGAGCACGATAAAGGGCTCGATGGTCACCGGCTCGGCGGCAAAAAAACCGTGCAGATGCTCCATGGCGTCAGCGCCAACCATGGCCACCAGGCTGGTAAGCGAGGAATAATTTTTCGGGCCGACCACGCCTTCGGTTGCCGAGCCCCGTCCCTCATCCTCTTTTTCTGCAGCCCAGGCCCCGGTTGTCCACAAGGCACAGAGCAGAACAAGCAGAACAAGCTGGGTCGGAAAACCGATTCTTTTCACGATTCCGGATATCTTCATGCGCGGTGCTCCTCTTACCGGCCAACGCCTTTTACGGCAATTTTATAAGGCGCTTCAGCCGGCTGGAACAGGCCCAGCAGTTCCCGGTTGAGCGGCATCGAATAACGCCAGGAGGTCTTGACCGCCCCATCAATGAGGCGCACCAAACGGCCTTGCACGATCAGGGTCTTGCGGGTATTGGCAAAGGTGGTCACTACGACATATTCAAGTTCCGGGGTTTTGTTGGCCAGCTCGCCGATATTCTGGGAGAGGATGAATTCGCCGGTCTGGGGCAGGATGGTGATATCCTTGCCCAGGCGCAGCTCTGTTACCTTGAGGCCGCGGTCCGCCAAATCGGTGAGCAGGTATTCTCCCATGACCCGGCCAAACTCGGTGTCGCGCTTAAGATCGGAAAGAGGCACGGCATTGACCACCGCGATCCTGGCGGTGAAATTCTTTTCGCCCTCCTCCTGCATCTCATAGAACACCTTGCCGGCCACTTCCTTGGACATTTCCGAGAGGAGAATCTCCGTACCCAGGGTTTTCGAGGTGTCCGGCATGTACTGGTAGACATTGTATTTGGTCGGCACCCTGCGCACTTCCGCGGAAGGTTGGGCTCCGCCCTTATCTTTCGACGCATTGGCCGCCGGGCTGGCGGCAGCCTTGCCCGGAGCAATTTCTGGCGCTGGCGTATAGGTGGCGTCAGCCGTCTTGCTTTCAGACTTGGCACTTACACACGCCGTACCGGCAAACAAAACCAGCCCGAGGCAACAGACTATCGCTTTGCTCCTTCCCTTTTTCATCCTGTCCTCCCTGAACCTTTGTGCTTTCTTTCCACGAAAAGCCCCATTTCTGTGCAGGCCTACAAATATCCTATCACAATTGTTGTAATCGCAGAAAGCCGCGATTACAACGGTTCCCGCTTCGCTGCTGTACCATTTAATGGTGTGTCACGGACATGTGGGTTTTTTCCTTTTTTACCCGCCCATCATAATTCCAGTTTTTTCAGATACAACGGCTCCGGTTTGGCCTCCCGGACCGAGGCGGTATCTGCCAGCAACTGCTCGGCCAGTTGATTTCTCGGGATGATCGCGGTGGCCGAGGAGAGCAGCTTGGCGCTCCGGTTGTCGACGATCCTGGCGTTGATGACGATGCTGTCTTTGCTGGGAGTGTAGGTGCCGGTGAGCATGGCCCCGGCGGCCACGTTCTGGTTGACCTCGGCGGGATTACGGGAAAGGCCGAACTCGCCGCGCTTCTCCTGCATCATGACCGCCTGGCTTTTCCGGATCTCCACCACCTCGTAATGGCGCTGCTGCATCTCGTTCATAAGCTGTTCCGCCACATAGCGCCCAAGAGACGAGGTGCGGGACAATTTTTTCAGCTCAACAAAGGTGCAGACCAGAACGCCCTTGCCCAAATCGCCGTTTTCCGGGTCGGCATCGGCCAGATTACGGAACAGCTCGTTGGCCAGACCCTGTATCTCGATGCGCAAGGCTGCGGCTTCGTTCACCGTGAGCCCTGGTGGCACAACCGGTGCAACGGCTTCCACCTGGGCTTTCTTGGGCGTATCCTGGCTAAAGGGCCAGAAGGCCATGGCCTGCCTCGGAAAAACGAGCAGGGCCAAGACCGCTATTTTCAGAAGGGAAGAAGGGGTCGGCCAGCCAGGGTATCGCTTCCTTGGGAATTGCATATGTCGCCGTTCTCCTTTATTATGTGACGTCGGAAAGCCGCCCCGCGCGCCGTCAGAGGCCTTGCGCGGAAAAGAGTTCCCGGTTTGTCTTTAATCATCGGCTGGCTGGCGGTTTGTCTTTAACAAAAAATGCGTTGCAGATTGAGAGGATAGGGACTTTGCGGCTCTCTGAATATTGCCGCTCGCAGCCCGCGAGGTTCTTTGGCAACAACATGTGGTATGCCGGTTGCCAGCAGAGCCCATATCTTGCGAAAATAAAAACATCGCGTGGCATAATTTTTTTTCTTTCACCCTGGGGCTGAGGTCATGAGCGAAACAGAAAATTTACTCGCCGAAGAGCTTCTCATTGTCCGCCATTCCGGGGAGATTCCAGAAATCGCCTTCCACGGCTCCCTGTATTATCTCTGCGAAGACCCGGCAGGGCCGCAACTCACCTTGAGCCAAGAGGAACTGAATCTCCTGCGCCAGCAGGCAGTGGCCCGTTACCGGGAGATTCTGCTCCGGGATCTCAACCCAGAAAACCGGGATGCCCGCATCTACCGGGGCCTGAAACGGTGCATCTTCAATTGGGAGCGGCTGGGGAAATTCTGCGTTCGGCAGGAAATGACCGTTGAGGATGTGCGCCAAGAGATTGCCGAGGCCCTGCGCGGCTTCCTGCGTCAGGAGGCAGACGAGGTCCGGGCCGGACTAAGGCAGTCCTGCCTCAACTGCACCAGGGAGGAGCTCGACGCCTTTGCCAGGGAGATAGGGGTCTTGCCTGAAGAGCTGCCGGAAGGTGTTGAGATGCTGTTCTGCGCGGAAAACTAGAGGTTGCCAACAGCGGCCCTTCGCCAAGGCTCAGGGCGAGCGGTTGTCTCATAAGGTATAAAAAAATCCGCTCGTGCTGAGCCTGTCGAAGCACCTGTCCGAGCCAAATGCTGACTTGTTAGGAGCGGATTTTTTTAAGCAACGAGGTTGTGGAGTAATTTTCCACCAGGGGAATGGAGAGCACCCGGCCGCCTGCACCCAGCACCTCCGGGGCGCCAACGATTTTCTCCACCGGCCAATCGCCGCCCTTGACCAGCACCTCCGGCATCAAGGTGGTGATCAACCTGTGGGGCGTTTCCTCGGCAAAAATCACCACATGGTCCACACATCCTAGGGCGGCAATAATTCTGGCCCGGCTCTGCTCATGGTTCACCGGCCGATCATCCCCCTTGCCCAAAGCCCGTACCGAGGCATCACTGTTGACCCCGACCACCAAGCAATCGCCTTCCCGGCGGGCCTGCTCCAGATAGGTGACATGCCCCTGGTGCAGGATATCGAAACAGCCGTTGGTGAACACCACCTTGCGGCCCACCGCCCGGTAGCGGGCGGTCAGGTCGGCCAGCTCCTCAAGCTCAACAATCTTGTCCTCATCGGCAAACCGGTACGGCGCAGGCCCCACCGTGTTGAAGCGCTGCCGCAGCTCCTGCATCCGGGCCGGCTCGATCCCGACCCACGCCTCCCCCGGTTTCGATCCAACCTCGGCCAAGACCGTGCCGTCCGGCCCGATGATCAGGGAGTGGCCGCCAAACTCGGTTTTCCCCGTAACGCCGCAGCGGTTGCAGGCCACCACGAAAATCTGATTTTCGATGGCCCGCGCCATGGCCAGAGTCCGCCACTGCTCCCGCCGGGCCTCGGGCCACTGGGCACTTATCACCAGCAAGTCAGCGCCTTGGGCTGCTTGACTCTTGGCCAGCTCGGGGAAGCGAAGATCGTAGCACACCAGCCCGGCCACCAGACCAAGCCCGGTATCCACCGGCTGAGGATTATCCCCAGGGGTAAAATGCCGATCCTCATCCATGGGCGCGAACAACTGCTGCTTGCGGATCGACCCGCAAACCCCATCCGGCCCGACAATGTACAGGGTATTATAGATGACGCCCCCCACCTCGGTGAGCACCTCTTCGGGCAGGGAGCCGGCCAGATAAATGCCGTACTGCCCGGCCAGCCGTTGCATCTCCTCCAACACCTCCACGGTCTGTAAAGCGAAATGCTGGAGCCGCTCATAGGCAAAGCCGCAGCTCCACAGCTCGGGCAGAACGATGATGCCAGGCCCCTTGGGCGCCAGACGGGCCAAGCCAGCTTGCACCGCAACGAGATTCGCCGCAGGATCGGCCAGCTTCACGTCAAACTGCAAAAACCCGGCATGATACCGGGCAGGTGTGGTGTCGGTGTTGTTTTTCATGGGGTCAGAATGACCCGGTCTGGTGGTTTTGTCAATAATGAGGTGCTCCCCCCTGTAAAGGGCCTGCCAATTTTCAATTGCAACCCGTCCGGAATTCTGTCAAGCTCTCTAACACATGAATGCTTAATCCTCTACTTTTTATGGATCCCGATATGGCCAAACCTGCTTTTTTGTACAATCTACGCCCAGAAACATATAATCCCACTGTCAGCCAGCATCTTTCACCAAAAGGCTACCTATTAAGCCCTGCATATGCGACGCGCAAGGCCAAAGAGCTTGCGCAGCAAGTAAGAGCCCAAGAGTATCGCCTTATGGCCGATAACGGAAATTTCTCCCATATCCAGAAACTTCGCGCTCAGTTTGAGACAACCGCGCAATCCTTACTCCTTGAAGTCGCCAAGGTCGAGCATCAGTTAGGCCGCTCTTTACGAGCCTCCGACGCATTCGATTCATTGCAAAACAAATATCGTGCGCTTGCCACGGATGTGCAAAACGCCGCGAAACAGCTTGTTGGCAATGGAGAAGAAAATTTACAGGCTCAACTTGAACTCAACCCAACATCGCTTATCGGCGTTGAGGACATCACCCTCGGAGCCTGGCTAAGCCTCAACATCGAACCCGCTTATTTGGATTTTCCTCCGGCCACCTACCGTGCCTTAAACCGCTCGGTTGCAGAACGAGCGGTCAAACGGAAAAAGCAACTTCCCGAAGCCCTCGCCCAGGGATACTACCCGGTTGCCTCGGCCAGTTCTTACAACACAGCCTTCGATGTCGGCACGGAGTTTGCCCGCAAAGGCCTGGAGAAAATCTCCATGGGTTTCGGAGCGTTCATGGCCGATGATAACTGGACCGATCATGTTGAGATCGGCACCCGCACCATTGCGCTCAAAGAACGATTTCCCAACCGCTACATTCGGACAGCCGCCGTTGCCAAGGGTTTTTGGGATGGATATATGCGTCAAGCTGGCCACCCTCCAAAGGCCTTTCATTTTCTAGGACTCGGGGCGCTGATCATGTTGCCGCTCGTGACTCTGGCGGCCTGGGACACGCCAGATCTTACCTTTGACGCAACGAGCCCTATCAAAGACGCGCTGCAAGGAGGGACATTGTACGTTGCAAAACCCGCATATCTAAAATTGCGCACGCAAGGCATCGCCTATCGACTTGCTTCTGATCCGACGGCTGAGTGGGATTGCCCGTGCCCCTTCTGCTGTGAATTCATCGCCAACCACCCGTTTCAGCGGGAGCTCGGTTTTAAATGGCTCAAAAAAACGGGTGCGCGGGAGGTTCGCTCCCAGGATCTTCGCTCCACTGGGGCGCTGTTTTCCGCTTTTCCGCTGCTGTCCGAGCCAGGTGCGGGAACGCTTCGCAAAGCTGTGGATCAAGCACGGATCGGACACAATCATTGGGTTTTGGAAGAGATTATGACAGACCTCGGGAAGGCCACGGACCGCCAAGATTTTCAGGCAAGAGTCGAAACCATCCTAAAGCGCTACGAAGAAAATACCAAGGCGGACCGCTACGGCCGCGCCATCCGCTTCGCTTATAACCTTATCACCTCTCTGGAAGAATGACTCCAGAAGGGTGTGCAACACTAAACAGTACAAGCCGTGAAAGCGTCATTCAACACAACGAGGGAGGAACAAGCCACCATTCGCAAACACCATCTAAATCTGAAGTCGAACAACTAGTACAATCTTTCACTATTTATCGGGGGGGTCTATTCAATGACACTTATCAATGTTGCAGGACGCCGCGCCGAACGCTTGCGTGCATATCAAGCCGCAGCGCAAGCCGTTCGGGCGGCCAACAAAACGATCAAAAATATGGAGGATGAGGAAATTGCCGCGCCTCTTGTACAGGCAGCCTCCACTGGCAAATGGAGTACGAAGGTACTTTCATCGATTAAAGATCAACAAACAGCACTGCGAGTTTTGTCCCATGGCGAGCTTGCCCAGGCATCGGAACAACTGGAAAATGTCTGGCGCTTTCTGCCTGATCTCGGCCTTGCGCGGGCTGTACCCTTTTCCAAAACTATTTCGAAAGAAACCGTAGAAACGCAGCTGCGAGAAAAGGGACTTGATCCAAAAATCTCTAAATTTGTTTTTGGTGCGCGGAGCAAAAAACTCCCTGGCATCGACACAGGGCTACAAACCGCGACGAACACTTGCAAGGACAACTGGGAAGCGATTATCCGACGGGATTCCCAGCTAAGCCTTGCCCTAGCGGTGACTGGCTTCAATGCGGCAGTTTCAGGAAGCCAACCAAGCACCCAACCAGAAATTTCGGAGACCTTATCAAAAGAAATTCTGGAAAATGTCCGCAAGGTCTTAGGTACCGAAGGCCCGGCCGGAGCGGCAAACACCGCAGAATGGGGCCTCCTCCAGATTTCCAAAGAACTCTCTACCAAAGCCATTCCTGCTGCGGCACAGCTGTTCCGCAGCGAATACCCCGATGCGAAAACCGCTGCTGCTGCCGTGAAAATATCCAGCCATCTCCGCGAGTTATTGTGGCTTTCCGCCACACTCAAGCTTATTTCCTGGAAATGCGCCTGGCCGCAATCCGGCGAAGCTGCTGCTCTTGTCAAGGCGGCAAGCTTTCCCCTCGCCAAAAAAGAAACCGCAACGCCCAGAGTTACCGTGGCTGCAATTGCCAAAAACACTTGCGGCTCAGGCAAAGAAGTGGAGGTTCTTGCCATTGTCGAAAAGGTTGAGATCCGCCACGAAACAAAAAATAAGCCGGTTACCACCTTCACCTTGCGCGAGCCGGGCAAGCAAGACCTGGTCGTGGCCACTGTCCCTGGGTTTAAAGCCGATGTTACAGGGGCGGTTGCAGGCACAGCCGTGCTGCTGACTGGCTCCTGTAAGGCTGGCGCTGCGGGAAAACCTGGCACGCTTCAGGTTACCCGCGAGTCCATCATGAAACAACGCGACGTGTCCTTTACGGATTATCTCAAGGCCGAAACCTATCGCGTCTATTCCGCTGTCCCGCATGCGCTGTGCATCCAGAGCAGTTGGATCACAGGTGTCGACGGACCACTCAACCCATTTCGATACGGCGTTACCGCGCAAGGGAGATAACATATGCCAGCCGATTGCGGAGTTCTTTTTGGTATTCGCGAAGGAATCGTGGACAAAATACAAGATATTAACAGCTCTATTGAAGGCATAACCCAAAATATCATAGGGGCGGAGATCGCTCTGGCCGGCGCAGAAGCAGGCGCAGCTGTCTGCCTGTTCATGGGGCCGACTCCTGCTGCGGCCGCATGCGGAGCAGCGGTTGTCATTGCAGTTGCTGCGGCAGCCGCAGCGGTTGCATATTATCAAAGCGAGCTTGAAAAGGCTGAAGAAGCCCTTCAGGAAGCACAACATGCGCTCGACGAAGTCGATGGTCTGCTTTCCCATTGTCAGGCGCTTCAGAGCTGGCAACAGGAAGCAGCCGACGCGCTGGCAAGTGAAGCTCCGACTGCTGACGGAATTCCCGACCCGCCTGATGCCGATGACTCCTCTGCGCTTGACGAAGCAGAAGAAGCATTGGCGGAACTCGAAGCTCTTGGCGAGGACCGCGACGACTCCTACGCATAAACAGATTGCTAATCTCAGCCTTACGACCGAATCAACGGGTGGCCGCTGTTGATTCGGTCGTTTTTCACAGACGTATACGATGTTTTCAGACTGTTTTAAAAAACAGGTCGCGTTTTCCTGCGGCGTCAAAGAGAACAAGACATCCTTGTGGTCAATAACAATATCTTGCGCCGTCTCCGCTGCTATGCCTTTGATTTTAACGATGCCCAGATGGGTGCGCTCTTCGGCTTGGCCAAGCCAGCCTGCACCGAAGCGAGATTCGCCGCAGAATCCCGACCAGCTTTACGTCAAACTGGAGAAACCCGGCCTGATAGAGGGTGGTGTCGGTGGTATTTTTCATGGGATCATGAATGACCGGGTATGCTGCTTTTGTCAATATGGGGTTGCCATGGTCAGTGGCCGGAAGCAAATTTATCCCCGTGGCGAACCCCGTTTTTTTCAGCATTGACATTCTGTTAGGCAAATGAGATTATTGCGCAAAATATTGGTGGATCGCCTTGATTGCCCCACTTTTTCTCAAAAAACAAGAAAATCAATAAACAATGAAAACCTCTATCAAATATATGCTCTTGACTTGCGTTGTTGTGTTCACCGTGGGGTGTACTGCGAACTATCGCCCTGCAGATGGTGCGCCTGTTGCAAAACTGCTATTCACAACGAATAAAGGGCCGGGAATGTTCGTTGGACTTTGGACGATTCAAACGGAAAAATGCCCCACCATAAGTAAGGTTTGTCTACTTACCGATGGTCAGACTAACAAGAAAGATGCCTTGGTCGAAATTGACGCGGGAAAACCTTTTGTAGTTAAGGCACAACTAGTGAATATCCTCACTGGAACGAAATGCAACGATGCCGGCGTGTTTACCCCAATGCCTGGGGCAACGTATCGTCTAAAACACACAATCACCCCCCAGGGGTGTTGGCTCGAATTATTTAAGGGAGACTCAGCGATAAAAGACCCTTCATTCAGGCAACTCGTCAGTGTCGAAGAAAAAGATATATGCTCTGAATTTATTACAATGAAACCGCGCTCCTAACCAAGCTTTGTTGATATAATATTGAGTGAAAGGAAGAGAAAAATGACTAAACCAATTAAGATATTTATAGCTCTTTCGATAGGGCTTCTTTGTCTTTGCGGCAACGCCTTAGGGGCAGGATTCACTATCGATAAAAACACCTGGAAGGCCGTTAGCCCTGATGAAAAAATATTTGGTTACTTCTACGGTCCAGCATACTACCTCCTGCACCAGACTGGTGATTCAGTAATCCTTCACTTGGATAAAAGAGATCCTATACTTTCTGATGATTTTCGAAATATTATTACTCTTTATCTAGAAAGTAGCTCAGCGGCAAACATGAAAAAGTTACTTGAGCAACAAAAAGGCCATAATACCGTATTAAAACAAGCACCGATGTCCGTAATTTTCGCACAGCAGTACAAAACTGTTGGGACACCAATTAAAGATAATCCGAACGTTCCTGATTTCATTGTTTTCCTAACGAATTCGGATAAAATTGTTACCGTTGAATTTTTAATGTCCCCGGACAAAATGAGTGTTTTTACTGTTGCATCTGGGAACAAAAAATATTCGCCAGCATTCTTATTTCGAGCAGATGCGATCAAATATCAAGATAAATTGCTGAAGGAAACCGGACAGAAATTTGATCGCATCGAATTAGATATAGATACCTTTGTTAATAAATTTATGCGCCCGAATTCAAAAACAGACGTCCCCTTTGCGGTGTTTGGAGAAAATGCGGAAAACTTAATACCTGCTTTTGAGAAGCAGTATCACTAACTCTGAGAAGCAACATCGTGTGTGAGCGGCCATATCGCGTCAGCCCCTCCATCAGCAGGGGCTGACGCGATATGGCCGCACTAGGATACTGCTCGTCATAGTCCTCTCGGGTCAGGGCTTGAATATTATCAACCTCCCTTCATCTCCCCGTTCTTCCGCAAAAGCCACGCTACTTTCCCCTCAAGTTTTCCACCCGCCCTCCCGAAAAGCACAGTAGCACGGCTACGCCTTCCGCCCAACGTGCCACACCGTAAACCAGCACCGGGAGCGCACCATGAACATTCCAGCCCAGTCCGGCCAGGGACCAGTCGCAAGCAACGACTACCAAGCCCTTTATTCCGCCCCATCCGGCAAGAGCACCTTCGAGCAGACCCTTGCCCAGGTCCAGTCGACCTCTTTCTCCCTGACCACCGCGGAAGGCGATCAGGTCACCCTCTCGGGCCTGAGCCAAAATTACCAATACACCCAGGCAGTCGGCTGGTTCAATCCCGCCTCCTCTGGGGTGAATTATGCCAGCAGCTCCACAAGCGCCCAAGCCATGGGCATCTCGGTGCATGGCGACCTCAATGAGCAGGAGCTGGCCGACATCACTAAGCTGGTGGGCGAACTGACCTCCATTGCCTCCACCTTTTTTTCCGGCGATCAGCAGGGTGCCATAACCAGGGCCATGGATTTCGGCCAAATGTCCATGGGCTCGGTCTCCTCGCTATCCGCCTCATTCAGCAGACAAACCGTTGCCCAGACCCAGATCACCAGCTACTCGCCCCTGCCGGCCATGGCAGATCTCAAAGACCTGAAGCTCAAGGATATCTACGATACATTGGGAACCAACACGAGCGGAGAGCCGGACTACGCCACCGTGCTTGAAGCGCGCTGGCAGCAGATCCTCAAGGCCCTGGATGAAATGAAAGCGAAAGAGCTGGATGGGCTATTTGCCCGGAGAATGGACCCTAAGCCGTTACCGGCCACAGGGGTGAATGCCGAAACTCCTGCCCTGCCAGTCGTCCCGCCCGAGGAGCGTGCGGCCCGAAAGATGGTGTCCCACATGGAGCAGCTCCTCACCGACCACCCGCAACTGACCCCCTTTGCCAAAGCGCTAGGCGCCACCGCCATGGATACAGCCGCACGTCAAGCCGAACAGGGTCTGCCGGACACCGCCAGGGCGCTGGGCGATCTGAAAACCGCCTTTCTCAACCAACTGCACCAGTGGTTTCTGCCGTCGGAACCACCGACAACCAGCAGACCGGGGACGGCAGTATAACCTTATCCCCGCCCCACTCCGCAGCTTACCACTTAACCACATTCACCAACGCCGGACCCCGCTGCACGGTCCGCTGGTATTCCACCGCCGGTTCACCAAAAGCCATGGCATACCCAAGGGTATGATTTTCCGGGATGCCCAACTTGCCGACCACCTCCGGGCAGACACCAAGGGCCATCATGCAGATGCCGTCCCAGACCGTGCCGACCCCATGGGCATGGGCGATGAGTTGGAAGGTGGTCAAGGCGATGTGGGTGTCCTGGACCGGGCAGGGGGCATCTGCCGGGGCGCTGGTGATGAGCAGGTGCGGCGCGCCCCGAAACAGGATATCCGTGCCCTTCTCCTGCCAGGCATTGACCGTCCAGCCGAGGTACTTGCCAGCCAGGCCTTCCGGCAGCTTGCCAGACTCTTTTAATTTGGCGAGGCGGTCCATGAGATGCTCCCGCAATCGGTTCATCACGGCCCGCTCCCGAACCACGGTGAAGAGCACCGAGCGGGCATTGACCCCGGTGGGCGCATGGCAGGAAACCTCCAGCAACACATCGATCAGCTCCGGGGCCAAATCCTGGTCGCGGTAGCGGCGCACCGCCCTCCTGCCCTTGATCAGGGTCGCAAGCTGTGCCGGGTCCGGCAGGTTACCTTTAAGCTCCGTGCTCGCATCAGGGTCCTTGCCGAGGATCGAAACCGCTGCCGTGGGACAAACAGCAAGGCAATGCTGACACTGGAAACACCCATCCTCGTTGGTCATTTCCGGATAAGCGTCCATGGCGATGACGCCCGCCGGGCACTCAAGCACACATTCGCCGCACTGGATGCAGCGCTTCTCATCGATGCGAAATTGCAGCATGGTAGACCTCCTCTCAGATTCAGGACGTTTTCGCCACGGCCTTGCACAGGCCCGAAGCATAGATTTTTTTAACACATTTTTCCACTCTGTACCAAGCGACTTGCGCAGGCTTCTCTGCCAATGGGCCGCCGGTGGCAATATCAAGCCCTTCTTCCTCTGTCCCGTAATTTTTCCGTATTGCATCCTGCCGGACAATCGGCCATATATTCCAATTCATAATCCCCCCAGCAGATTACAATCGGGTGCGCCCATGCATTTCCTTATCATTGACGACGACGTTGTTGCCCGCACCACCCTTAAAAACCACCTGACCGCCATGTTCGCGGGCTGCAAGATCAGCGAGGCGCCCAACGGAGCCCAGGGGTTGTTCCAGTTCTTCAAGAAAAAGCCGGACCTCGTCTTTTTGGACATGCTGATGCCGATCATGGATGGCCGGGCCGTGCTGGACGCCCTATACGAATGCTACCGCTGCGGCCAGCTCGTTAAAAAACCGAAGGTGATCCTGGTCTCCATGCTCGACACCATGCAGATCGACCAGATGCATACCCTGGCCGACAGCTCACTGGTGGCGACGGTGGTAAAAAAACCGTTTACCCGCAATCTCCTCCAACAAATCGAAAATTTTCTGCCCCACCCCACGGCCTGATCTTCGCCACGCCCCTCTTTTTACCCAGAAACGGGGCGCAAAAAATTTCCCTCCATCCCGAAGCCCCCCGCAACATATCCCCGCCCAATGGCGCCTCTTCCCGGAAAGGATACTTGACAAGCCCCGCCGTCCTGCTATCTTTGTGGCAATAATCTAAACTATTGCCAATATTTCCCCGGAGACCGGAGATTGATGAAAAATACCGTAACCTTCCTGCCCGACAACGTCACCATCGAGGTGGATAACGGCGAAAACCTGCTCAGCGCCGCAGCAAAGGCCGGACTCTATATCCAGGCCTCCTGCGGCGGCGACGGGGTTTGCGGCAAGTGCAAGGTCAAGATCGAACAGGGCGAGGTGGCCGCCAACAAGGCCATGCAACTCAAGGACGAGGAACACGCCGAGGGCTTCCGTCTGGCCTGCCAATCCACAATCATTCAGGATCTGGTGGTCTTCATCCCCGCCGCCACCAGCAAGGACGGCAAGGCCCTCAAGGCCAAACCCAAGACCACCCGCTCCATCTCCGCCCGCTCGCTGGACCACCTCATCGGCACTTGGCAGGTGGCGCCGCCGGTGGAGAAACGCTTCCTTTCCCTTGACCCGCCGACCCTGGAAGACAATGTCCCCGATCTCCAGCGCTTGATGCGGGCCATCAAGAAAAAATGCCACGACTGCTCCGAGCCCACCTACGACCACCCGGAATTGTTGATGGAACTGCCCGTCGTCCTGCGGGAGGCCAACTGGCAGGTGACGGCGATCATGCTGCGCGGCAAGCGGGCCGAGGAGCCGGATCGAATCATCGCCCTGGAACCGGGCGATACCACGGGCAACCTCTACGGCCTGGCCGTGGACATCGGCACCACCACGGTCTGCGGGGTTTTGATCGACCTCAATTCCGGCGAGGTGATCGCCGAGGCCTCGGCCTACAACGACCAGATCGGCTGCGGCGAGGATGTCATCTCCCGGATCATTTACTCCCAGCGACCCGGCGGCCTCAAGGGGCTGCAAGAAAAAGTGGTCCGCACCATCAACTCGGTGATCGAAACGGTCTGCAAAAAGGTGATGATCAGCCCCAGCAACATCAGCTACATCATGGCTGCGGGCAACACCATCATGAGCCATCTGCTCCTGGGCTTAAACCCAAAGTACCTGCGCGAGTCGCCCTATGTACCAACCTGCAGCCATTTCCCCCTGACCCGCGCCGCAGCCCTGGGCATCCACGCCCATCCTTCGGTGCGCCTCTTTCTCTACCCATCGGTTGCCAGCTACGTGGGCGGTGACATCATCGCCGGGGTACACGCCTGTCAGATGTATAAGAGCCCGTTGCTCACCTTATTCATCGACATCGGCACCAACGGCGAGATCGTGGTGGGCAACGAGGAGTGGATGGTCTGCGCCGCTTGCTCCGCCGGACCTGCCTTCGAAGGTGGCGGTATCCGCCACGGAATGCGGGCCAATGCCGGGGCCATCGAGAACTTCCATATCCATCCCGAAACGCTTGAACCGATGATCATCACCATCGACCGCATCAAGCCCTGCGGCATCTGCGGCTCCGGGCTCATCGCCATCGTGGCCGAGCTGCTGGAAGCCGGGGTTATCGACCAGCAGGGCAAGTTCAACCGAGGCCTCGACCATCCCCGCATCCGCCAGGGGATAGACGGCTACGAGTACGTGCTGGCCTGGTCCAAGGACACCCTCATGGGTGAAGACATCGCCATCACCGAGGTGGATTTCGACAACCTGACCCGGGCCAAGGGCGCCATGTACGCGGGCTACGTCACCCTGCTGGAATCGGTGGGCATGACCTTCGCTGATCTCGACCGGGTGATCATGGCTGGCAACTTCGGGGCCTACATCGACCTGGAACAGGCGATCTGCATCGGTCTGCTGCCGGACATCGACCGCGACAAGTTCTACTACCTGGGCAACGCCTCCATGCTGGGCTGCCAAATCAGCCTCACCGACCATGTCCGCTTCCGGGAACGGATGATGGTCAGCTCGCTGATGACCAATCTGGAGCTCTCGGAGAGCGCCCAGTTCATGAACCACTACATGGCCTCGCTCTTCCTGCCCCACACCGATATGGCGCTTTTTCCCACAGTGCGGGATAAATTGCCGCGGTAAAAGTCAGCGGCACTGCTGACTTTTACCTGCCATGCCGATGGATAGTGCTCATCCCAAGACCTTTTGGCGAGTCCAACAACAACTATGGAAGACATTGAACCCGACCTGGCAGTCTGCCTGATCCACAACCCAACCAATCCCGAAGGGCTTTTCCCCTTCCTGGACACGCTCCTGGCCCATGCCGACCCGGTGGCCCTGGAGATCATCGTGGTGGCAAGCCAGCCGGAACATCCCGCCCTGGTCCGACTGGAACGGGCTTTCCCGGAGATCACCATCCTGGAAAACAGCGGGGCCTATCATCCGACCAAAGCCCGAAACCATGCCTGCCGCCTGGCCGCAGCCCGCTATCTCTCCTTCTGGGATGAAAATCTCCGACCACAACCAGGTTGCCTGGCCACCCTGATCCGCTTTCTCGATGAAACCCCGGAAGCCGGGCTGGCCGCGCCCCGGATCGTTGACGCCCAGGGCATGGTCCAGCCCACGGTGCGCTCCGCCCCTTCGTTAGCCACTATCCTCTGCCTGCACACTCCCCTGGCGCGGCTGCTCGCGGCCGCGCCCCTGATCCTCAAACAGCATCTCCTTTTGGAGCAGGACCACCTACGCTCCTTCGAGGCCCAGTGGCTGCTGGATACCTGCCTGGTGGTCCGCCGGGAGGTGGTGGAAGACATCGGCCTGTTGGACGAGGGCTTTGCCGAGCACTACGCCGATACCGATTATTGCCTGCGGGCACGGCAGGCGGGCTGGCATCTCCACTATCTGGCTGAAGCCGTGGCAATCCTGAACGGAGCGGAATCCTCCCCGGCGCCCAACAGGCTCTCTGCCAGTGATACCCCACGCCTGGTGAGCGACTGCACCCGTCTGCTGCTGAAAAAATGGCTGCGCCCCGCCCAATTACCCGCTTGATTCGCCCCCAAAAGAGCTGTTGAAAACGTGTTCATTTTTTGTTGGTCGCCGGTTGAAATCCTGTTGATATCCTAAAAGCTCTCCCCACAAACCCATGACAGCTCTTGGGTTCAGGCTCCTTGGCCTCATGTCGGCAACCGTTAGCTTCCTGTTGATTTCTTTTACGTTTCACGTGAAACCCTAAGATCTCTCCCCGCGACAAAGTGCCACGCTGCGCAAAAAATATCCGCATGCTACTGTACGTATGGATACATTTTACCCAGCTTTCCTAATGGTCCGGACAGCTCTCCTCTGGCCTGGCCTGAAATTATCCACGCTGATTCAGGGGAATAACTCCATGGCCGCAGACAATGGCATGATTCGTGATATAACTTTTGTCCACAGAGTTTTGCTTACCCTTTTTCACCCACCACGTTACGTTTTTATATAATCAGAGGAGGATTACACATGAAGAAAACCACGATGTTACGGATCAGCACCATCCTGGCAGGCTCCCTGCTCAGCGCCACCCTTGCCTGGGCAGTTACCGACTACAGCTCCATGACCAACGAGGAGCTGGCGGCAAAGCGCGGCAGCCTGCAACAGGCAACAATGGAAGAACGGAACGCCTTCCAAAATGAGTGGCAGAGCCGGGTCCAAAAGATGAGTCCGGAGGAAAAACAAAAAGTCATGGGCCAGCCGGAAAACGCCCAGCGTGACGGCTCGGGTCAGAAAAATGGGCAGGGCAAGAGCATGGGCAGCGGTTCTGGCACAGGCGGAGGGATGGGCTCCGGTTCTGGCGGCATGGGCGGCGGCGGACGGCGTTAACCCGCTTTTCCAAAACATTTTTCAGCACACCATGGCCAGGCAGCTACCAAAACGCCTGGCCATGGTTCATTCTGCGCAACCACCCGGAGACGCCCCATGAACATCCGTAAAATCACCTCTCTCACCGCCCTGCTCTCTTTTGTCCTGGAGATGCTGACCAGCGTCATTCTCTACATCGTGCCCCAGGGGCGTGTGGCTTACTGGTCTGACTGGCGGTTGTGGGGCTTGAGCAAAACCCAATGGAGCAGCCTGCATGTGAATCTAGGCGTTCTTTTCCTGATCGCTATCTGCCTGCATACCTACTACAACTGGAGCCCCATTGTCGCCTATCTGAAAAACCGGACTGCACAACTGCGCATCTTCACCACGGATTTCACCGTCGCCCTCATCCTCTGCCTGATTTTTTCCCTGGGGACCTATTGGGAGCTGGTACCATTTTCAACAATCATTGCCATCGGCGACCAGGTCAAGGACGCTGCCGCCAAAAAATATGGGGAGCCGCCTTACGGCCATGCCGAACTCTCCTCCCTTGCCACCTTTAGCAAAAAGGTGGAGCTGGATTTAGATGTCAGCCTAACCCGCCTGGCCACAGCCAAGATCCGCATCACCGGTCCGGGCCAGTCCATTGCCGAGATCGCCAAAATGAATAACCTGACCCCGAAGGCGGTGTATGAGGCCATGTTACCCCCGGAACAACCCGGACAGCGCAAAACCCTGCCCGCCAATCCCCCCGGCGGTTTCGGCAAAAGACCCCTGGCAGATATCTGCCAGGAATATCAAATGGACATCACCGCTGTCATCCAGGGGCTTGCCGACCGCAAGATCACAGCCACCCCGACCATGAGCATCAAGGAGATCGCCGCAGCCAACAACACCTCGCCCATGGATATCTTTGAAGCGCTCAGGCAAGCAGCATACCAAAATTAAATCAGGCCGGTCGCTTAGGTATATCCACCGATTTCCGCGCCAATAGGATATTTTTTTACACCACTTCGCCCTGTTGTCTGTTGACATCCTTTTTGTAAAACGCTATTTTCCCACGTTACCATGCACTCTTACACTCGGGAAAACCGCCGCTTCCGTCGGGAGCGGTAAAATATAGATTGAAACCACAGCACGGGAGAAAACAATGATCAAGGTAGCAGCCATCGCGGAAAGCATCAACATCATGGGCAAAAGAAGCGGCACCGCCATGAAGGAACGGAACCAGGCCCCGGTTCAGGAGATGGCCAAGGAAGAGTCCGCCGCTGGCGCCTCCTACCTGGATCTCAACATCGGACCGGCACGGAAGGACGGGATCGAGTTGATGCCTTGGGTTGTGCAAACCGTGGAAGCGGCCAGCTCCGTGCCCCTTTGTCTGGACACCACCAACACCGACGCCATGGCTGCTGGTTTTAAGGTGGTTAAAAACCGCGAAGCTGCGATCATGAACTCCATCTCCGCCCAGCCTGAGCGGATGGAAAAGCTCATCCCCGTTGCCGCCGAAGCAGGCTGCAACGTTATCGCCCTGCTCTGGGGTCCGGACGGCATGCCCCGCGACTCCAACGAGCGCTGCGCCATGGCCGTTGACCTGATGATGGCCCTTGCCGAGGCAGGCATCCCCAACGAAAAAATGCTCTTCGACCCGATCGGCACCCCCATCACCCTGGGCGCCGACCAGCTCGCCTCAGGGCTTGAGTTCATGAGCATGCTGCAGGAAATCGCCCCTGGCGCTGGCTCCACCGTGGGTCTCTCCAACGTTAGTAACGGCGTGGCCGAGCACCTGCGCAAGTACCTCGACCGCACCTACCTCATCATGCTGATGAAGTACGGGATCACCACCGCCATCGTCAACTCCTACGATACCGAGCTCATGGCGATCTGCAAGGGCGAGCGTCAGGATCTGGTGGACATGGTCCACAACATGATGGACGGCAACGATCCCGATCCCGCAGGCCTCACCGGCACCGCCATTGAGCACTATAAAACCTATAAGGTGTTGTCCGGCCAGAACGTATTCAGCGAGTCCTGGCTGACTCTGTAAAAAAGCGGTAGTATATAGAGGCCGCTTTCTCGATTTCGGGACGGCCTTTCTCAAAGAGGGGGCTGCGGCCTCCTCTTTTTTTATTTGGGGTATGAACGTTATGGCAGACATCCCTTCGCACCACATGATCTACGGCAGCCTGGTCGATTACGTCACCGGCGAACCGCTGGTTGACACCGACGACGAGCGCTACCGCCAGAAACTGGCCAGATTGCTGGTGGAAGAACGGGGCTTTGCCAAGGACGAACTGACCATGCGGCGCAGGATTGAAACCCTGTTCGCCCACCAGTTCGTGGCCTCGAAGATCGACATCGTGGTGAGCATCGCAAACCAGCGGGTCATGGTGCTCCGCTACGGCCCCGGCTCGCTGGTAACCCGGGAACGTCCGGCCATTGCGGCGGCCAGGGTGCTGGAAGAGAACCAAATGATCCCCCTTGTGGTGGTCACCAACGGCGAAGACGCCGAGCTGTTGGACGCAAGAACCGGCAAGGTGCTGGCAACCGGGCTTGGGGCCATCCCCACCAGGGAGGCGGTTATCGCCATGCTGCCCAGTCTGGACTTCAGCCCAGTGCCGCCGGAACGCAGAGAGCCGGAGTTACGAATATTGAATGCCTTTGATGTGGAATCCTGCTGCGCAGGCGGTCCCTGCGCGTTGCCCAATGCGAAGGAAGGATGAAAGTGAAGACACACGCCATACTCAAATTGTTATGGTCAGTCATCGTTACGACTTTGTTTTTTGGGCATGCCATACCTTGCTTTGCTGATGAAGAGAATAATAAGCCGAGGCTTGCAATCCAATATGAGCAACTCCCCACACAAAAGATATTCAAAGGGAATCCGGTAACTCCGAAACTGAAAAATGCGACCACGAGGCGGTATCGCACCGTGATTCTGGAGGGGGCTAAGAAAGGCCCAAACTTTGCGGGAGAATACACTATTGTTGAATATGGCTGCGGGAGCTGTTGTAACGCTTTTTTCATAGTAAACGCACGAACAGGAAAAGTGTTTATTCCTCCATTTTTCACAACCTGTCACTACGAGGAAGGCGTCCCTGGATATGGAAATACCGGACTCGGTTTTCATATCAATAGCAACCTTCTTGTTGCAACAGGTGCGCGCAACGAGCGAGGTGGCGGCGAATATTACTATATATGGAAAAATGATCGGTTGAGCCTGCTAAAGGCCCTTGAGGAGCGATCAAACAACAAATGAGCCTATTCTTCTGAGCTTTTCGTGGTGTTTATAGCTTAAGAGAATTCAAACGGAGACAGCACCATGACACAGCACCCTTGGAGCAAGACAAGCTGGCAGCAATTCAACGCCCTGCAACAGCCCAACTGGCCCGACAAACAAGAATTTGCCGAGACGGTGCAGACCATTTCCAAGCTGCCCCCCCTGGTTTTTGCCGGAGAGATCCGCACCCTGAAGAAGCAGCTGGCCATGGCCGCCGAGGGCAATGCCTTTCTGCTCCAGGGCGGCGACTGCGCCGAAGAGTTTTCCATGTGCACCGCCCCTTCCATCCGGGAGCTGCTCAAGGTTATCCTCCAAATGGCGGTGATCATGAGCTACGCGGGCGGTAAGCCGGTGATCAAGGTGGGCCGCATGGCCGGGCAGTACGCCAAGCCCCGCTCCGCCGATACGGAAATGGTAAATGGCATCGAGCTATCCAGCTACCGCGGTGACATGGTCAACGGGATCGATCCCACCCCCGAGGCCCGGCGGCCCGATCCGCAACGGATGCTCAAGGGCTACCATCTGGCCTGCGCCACCATGAACATCCTGCGCGCTTTCACCATGGGCGGCTATGCCTCTTTGGAACGGGTCCACTCCTGGAACAACGAGTTCGTGGGCCGCTCCCCCCAGGGGCAGCTCTATGAAAAACTGGCCCGCCAGATTGACCAGGCCATCAACTTCATGCGCATCGTGGGCATCTCCACTGATATTCCCCAGCTCAACCAAGCCAGCTTCTACACCTCCCACGAGGCGTTGCTTCTGGGCTACGAACAGGCCCTGACCCGCCAGGATTCAACCTCCGGCGACTGGTACGACTGCTCGGCCCACATGTTGTGGATCGGCGAACGCACGCGGCAGATCGACGGGGCGCATGTGGAATTCTTTCGGGGGGTGCATAACCCAATCGGGGTTAAGATCGGGCCCAGCCACAAGATTGACGACGTGAAAAAGCTGGTCCGTATTCTCAACCCGGACAACGAACCGGGCCGCTTGACCCTGATCACCCGCTTCGGCGCAAAAAAAATCGCTGACGGTCTGCCGAATCTGGCCAGGGAGATGAAAAAAGAGGGCTTCAAACTGGTCTGGAGCTGCGACCCCATGCACGGCAACACTTACACCGCAGAGAGCGGCCACAAAACCCGGAATTTTGACGAGATCATGAGCGAGATCCGCTCCTTCTTCGAGATCCATTGGGCCGAGGGCACGGTGCCCGGCGGGATTCATTTTGAAATGACCGGGGAAAACGTCACCGAATGCACCGGCGGCGGCAGAAAAATCCTCGACCACCATCTGGCCGAGAACTACCTGACCAATTGCGACCCGCGCCTCAATGCGGAACAGAGCCTGGAACTCGCCTTCCAGATTGCCGAGTTGATGCGGGAAAAATAAAAAGAGGTTGCCCGCAGACGCAGGACTTGCTAAACACTCTTTTTCGCCAAGCACGACACTTCGGCGAAAAAGAAAAACATAACCAGACTGGTGCCTGCCCCTTCCTCGGAAGCGGCGGGAGAATAGGGAAGACGGTGTAATTCCGTCACGTTGGGCCAACGCTGTAAGCGGGGACCGACGCCGCAAATGCCACTGCCGCAAGGTGGGAAGGCGCGGCGAAGGGTGGAGCCGCAAGTCAGAAGACCTGCCAGCCTGGAAAAAAAGGAACCATCTGTCCAGATAATTCCGCATCGCCGTTACCGGTGGTGCGGAATTTTTTTTTTGCCCGCGGACGGAGAACAGAAAAGGAGCATCACCATGAAAACCCAACTGGAACTGGCCCGTGACGGTATCATCACCGAACCTATGCAACAGGTGGCAGCAAACGAAGGCTTCAGCGGCGAGGCGATCCGCGGTCTGGTGGCGAAAGGGGAGATCGTCATCCCTTGCAACCCCAACCGTCCCGGGCAAAAGGCGGTGGGCATCGGCACCGGTCTGCGGGCCAAGGTCAACGCCTCCATCGGCACCTCCTCAGACATCGCCGACCTCGACCTTGAAATCCGCAAGGCCTGCGTAGCGGAGGAAGAGCAGGCCGACACCCTGATGGAGCTTTCCACCGGCGGCGATCTTAACCGCATCCGCAAAGAGATCCTCGCCGCCACCACCCTGCCGGTGGGCAATGTCCCGCTCTACCAGGCCTTTTCCGAGGCGAGCAAGAAATACCACAACCCAAACAAGCTCGACCCGGAATATCTCTTTGAGCTCATCGAACGGCAGCTTGCCGACGGCCTCTCCTTCATGGCCATCCACTGCGGCATCAACCGCTTCAGCATCGAACGGCTCCGCAAACAGGGCTACCGCTACGGCGGGTTGGTCTCGAAAGGCGGCACCTTCATGGTCTCCTGGATGGAGCACCACCACAAAGAAAATCCGCTTTACGAGCAGTTCGACCGGGTCTGCGCCCTGATGAAAAAGTATGATTCGGTGCTGTCGCTGGGTAACGGCATCCGGGCAGGGGCCATCCACGACAGCCATGACCGCGCCCAGATGGCGGAGATGATCATCAACTGCGAACTGGCCGAGATTGCCCGCGACCTGGGCTGTCAGGTGATGGTGGAGGGGCCAGGCCATGTGCCGCTGGATGAGATTGAGGGCAACATCATGCTGGAAAAACGGATGAGCGGCAAGGCGCCCTACTATATACTGGGGCCGCTGCCCGCCGATACCGGCGCCGGTTACGACCACATCACCGCCGCCATCGGCGCGGCCCATGCGGTACGCTACGGCGCGGACCTGATCTGCTACATCACCCCGGCCGAGCATCTGGCCCTGCCCAATGAGGCCGATGTGCGGGAAGGGGTGCGGGCCACAAGACTGGCTGCCCGAATCGGCGACCTGGCCCGCTACCCGGAACGGCGTGAGCAGGAGAAGCAGATGGCTATCGCCCGCCGCGATACCAACTGGGACCGGCAGATGGAGCTGATGATGTTCCCGGAGGCAGCCCGAAAAATCCGGGAGAGCCGCACCCCGGAAAACAGCCGGACTTGTACGATGTGTGGGGATTTCTGCGCCATGGAGCGCGGCATCTCACTCTTCAAAGATGATATCCGTGGCGACAAGTGTGGCTGCCAGGAGTAACCACGTTTTGCTTTTCTTTCTCCCGCCTTCTTGTGTCCTGCAGAGGAGACAAGAAGGCGTTTTCAAGCCATCTTCTTACAATCTGGGCGGGCCCAACAGGATCATATCGGCGATGGTCTTTTTGACCTTGGGCAACTCGCCCTGAAGCGGACCCAACAGCTCCTGCTCCAGTGCGGCGAGCTCCCGGAACAGTGGCGCCCGCTCCACCATGGGCACCACCTGCCGATCCCCCACGATCTCCTGGCAACGGAAGCAGCCGGGAAATTTTTTTATCTGGCCATTGGGATAGGTGAGGCTGGACGGCACCCCATGCATCCGGCAGATCATCAGCCGATGCAAATAGAGACCGCAACGCCCTTCTTCGTTGAGCGGGCACATGACTTGCGGACGTTCGCCCCTGGCCAGCGCCCTCTCGCAGGCGGCGGCATACTCGGCTGCCCGATTTTCCATGCCCTTGCGACGTTCCGGCTCTAGCTCCTGCAACCCCACCCAGAGATAAGACCACTCCACATAGGTATGGTGCTGAAAATAGGAGTCGCAGCAGTTGTCCGGGCAGCCGTCGCAGGTAAAGTCCAGCTGTTTGGCCACGATGTCGTAGGCCTGTTCCATACGGTCGTACAGATCGGCTATTTTCGCGGCAAGTTCCGGTTGCAGAATCGAGGCTTCCATGATCAATTGTCCTTGTTGTGTTGAAAAAAACAATCTACCCGAAAATAATCATTCCTTCAAAGACATCCGCCCATGACCTCTCTTCTTCCCTGCTTCAAGGCCTACGACATCCGGGGCCGAGTGCCAGATGAACTGAACGTTGCCCTGGCCTTTAACATCGGCCAGGCATACAGCGCCCAATTTGCCCCGAAAAAAGTGGCCATCGGCCACGACATCCGCCTCTCCAGCCCTGCCCTGGCTAAGGCGTTGACCGATGGCTTTCTCGCGGCCGGGGTAGATGTGGTGGACTTAGGGCTTTGCGGCACCGAGGAGATCTACTTCGCCGCCTTCCATCTTGAGGTGGACGGCGGGGTTATTGTCACCGCCAGCCATAATCCGGCGGATTACAATGGCATGAAGCTGGTGCGCCAGGGGGCCAGGCCCATCTCCGGGGACACCGGCCTGAGGGAGATCGAGCGGTTGGCCACGGCAGGCCATCGCCTCACCGCCGACAAACCTGGTGTTCTGACCCAGATGGACAACAAGCCCGCCTACCTTGAACACCTGCTGGGCTATATCAACAAAAAAACTCTGAAACCGCTCAAGATCGTGGCCAACCCCGGCAACGGCTGCGCCGGCGCGGTGATCGATCGCCTGGCCGCGCACCTGCCCTTTGAATTTATTAAATTACAGTGGGAGCCGGACGGCTCCTTCCCCAACGGGGTGCCCAATCCGTTGCTTCCGGAAAACCGAGAGGTCACGGCCAACGCGGTTCGGGAACATGGCGCAGATTTCGGCCTTGCCTGGGACGGCGATTTTGACCGCTGCTTTTTCTTTGACGAACAGGGCGGCTTTATCGAGGGCTACTACCTGGTCGGCCTGTTGGCCCAGGCCATGCTGTCCAAGCATCCGGGGGCGAAGATCATCCACGACCCACGTTTGGTGTGGAACACCCAGGAGATCGTCCGGCAGGCGGGCGGTATCCCCGTGCTGAGCAAGACCGGCCACGCCTTCATCAAGGAGCGGATGCGCGCCGAGGATGCGGTATACGGCGGCGAGATGAGCGCCCACCATTACTTCCGCGATTTTGCCTACTGCGACTCTGGCATGATCCCCTGGCTGCTGGTCGCCCAGATTTTGAGCACGTCCGGCCTGCCCCTTTCGCAACTGGTACGGGAACGCCAGGCTGCCTTTCCGGTGAGCGGTGAAATCAACAACCGGGTGGAGGATTCGGCGGCGGTGATTGCCAGGGTGGAGGCATTTTATGCCGAAACAACGGGGGAAAAAGATTACACCGATGGCCTGAGCTTTACCGCAGAGAACTTCCGTTTCAACATCCGCAGCTCGAACACCGAGACGGTCCTGCGGCTCAATGTGGAAAGCAAGGGGGATGCCGCGCTCTTGGCAGCAAAAACCACGGAGCTTCTGTCCCTGATCCGGGGTTGAGGCGGATTTGCCAGGAAGGTGAGGTCTGTGAAACCGGTGTCCAGTTTTTTAGAGCCTCCCGGAATTACTGGATACCGGCTTCCCCCGGTATGACGGAAAACATATTCGACACGATTTTTTCAAGGTTCCCTCAAGAATATAAGTTCATACGCAGCCATATATTGGCTATAATGTTTGATAGGCTCATTGTTGTGCTGAAAAATTGCCGCTGTGAAACTAAAAAACTAGAGGGGGGAAAAATGAAAACGAAATTGTATCTGATCTTCGGTGTGTTGGTGCTCTTTTTCGGAAATGCAACTTTCTCTTTTGCCACAGCCCCCAAACGCCTGGATATGGGGACAGGGATGTGCCGGGAGCTGAATTTTAACAACAGCGGCTGGGTGAGCGAGGGTCATGCCATCTTCAAAAATAATTGCAAATCTTGCCACCGCCGTGGAAATGACAAGGGAGCGCGTTTTTTGGAAGCGGAGTCCACAACTTCGGAAGGATGGAACCGGGTTTTTTACCGGAGAGTTGCCAAGTGCGCCAAGGACGGCTCCTGGGGAACGTTGACCACGGAGCAGATTCTGAAGTTGAATGACTACCTCTTCTGGAATGCTTACGGCACCTATGATGCCCGCACAGCTGAACGCTGTGGTTGATGATCTCTTCTTTCCCCGGTCGGGGAAAATGAACTCGGACGCTGCCTGAAAATGAAAAGCCCTCCTTTTGGAGGGCTTTTCATTTCGCTACTAATTTATTTTTTTAAAATAACCCCGTCCCATCTCTTGCTGACCCTGCCATTTTTCAATTGGCGGTCACCATCGCCAAAAAGCCATGCACGCTTGCCGTGACCACAAGCACCATGCCAACCTTGCGGTGGATGCCACTTTTCACCTGGATCCAATGTCGGCCGGAAAACAGCTGGAACATGAGCAGCATGAAATTGATCGCCCCAAGAATCTGCACCAGGGACATTCCGCCTATCCGCATAATCACCCCCCCTCCCTCAACCTATTGCAGGCCCACCGTCGCCGTTGCTGTATTGCTGCTGCCGTGCATATTACAGAAGGCTGCCGATTCAAGAGTGATCGGTCCGGTCAGCACGTACTCAAAGGTGCGGCTGAACTCGGCCCCCTCCGGAAGATTCATCCCGCTGAACTCCCAGCGGGCCGCTTCCTGACCATTGATGATGAGGTTCACCATTTTGGTGTGATGGAAAAAATTGTTGGCGCTATGCGTGACAAAAAGGGTGATTTTGATCTTCTCCCCTTGCGCCGCATTCGCCGGAGCTTCCAGACGGACAGCCGACTTGTTGGCCAAGGCCGAACCCGCGCTCAGAAAAAGCAGAGCGATTACCATCAGCAGCACAATTTTTTTCATGGTGCTTCCTCCTGTATGCCTTGTTGAAAAAAAGCCCTTACCGTTTCATTTTCAGTATATCAAATAGCATCCACAATGGCATTAAAGGTTGCACTGGGGCGCATGGCCTGGGTGGCCTTTACCCGCTCCGGGCGATAATACCCGCCGATATCCACCGGGCTGCCCTGGGCCCCGTTCAACTCATCGACGATCGTTGCCTCGTTGTCGCCAAGCGCCTGCTCCACCTTGGCAAACCGCGCCTGCACCTCTGTGTCCTTGCTCTGTCCGGCCAACGCCTGCGCCCAGTAGAGGGCCAGGTAGAAATGGCTGCCCCGGGTATCCCGCTCCCCCACCTTGCGGGAAGGGGACTTCTCGTTTTCCAAAAACTTGCCGATGGCCTCGTCCAGCGTCTCCGCCAAAAGCAGCGCTTTTTCGTTTTTGAAGATGCTATAGATATGCTCAAATGATGGCACCAGCGCGCAAAACTCACCCAACGAATCCCAACGCAGATGGCCTTCCCGCAAGAATTGCTCCACATGCTTGGGCGCTGAACCGCCCGCCCCGGTCTCAAACATCCCGCCGCCGTTCATCAACGGCACAATGGAAAGCATCTTGGCACTGGTGCCCAACTCCAAGATGGGAAACAGATCGGTAAGATAGTCGCGCAACACGTTGCCGGTAACGGAGATGGTATCCTCACCCTTTCTGATTCTTTCCACCGAGAAGCGCATCGCTTCCACCGGCTGCCTGATCCGGATATCCAGCCCCCCGGTGTCGTGGTTTGGCAGATAGGTCTTTACCTTGGCGATCAGCTCGGCGTCGTGGGCGCGATTGGCGTCCAGCCAGAAGATGGCCGGAGTACCGGTGGCCGTAGCACGGTTCACCGCAAGCTTGACCCAATCCTGAATCGGCGCATCCTTGGTCTGGCAACCTCGGAAAATGTCGCCTGTTTCCACCTGTTGCGCCAGCAGGGTCTCGCCGGAAGCGTTGTCCACCATGCGGATCATCCCCTTGCCTGGGGCCAAAAAGGTTTTATCGTGGGAACCATACTCCTCCGCCTTTTGTGCCATCAGCCCGACATTGGAAACCGAACCCATGGTGGCGGGGTCAAAGGCGCCATGGATTTTGCAATCTTCCACGACCTCCTGGTAGATCGTGGCATAGCAGCGGTCCGGTACCATGGCGATGGTGTCGTGCAGTTGGTCGTCGGCCGCCCCCCACATTCTGCCACCGTCCCGGATCACCACCGGCATGGAGGCATCGACAATCACGTTGTTGGGGACATGGAGATTGGTGATGCCTTTGCTGGAGTCCACCATGGCCAGTTCGCAGTTGGTTGTATAGGTTGCCTGGATGTCTGCCTCTATCTCTGCCCGCTGTGGTTCCGGCAGGCTCTGGATCTTGGCGTAGAGATCCCCCAACCCGTTGTTGACGTTCACCCCCAACTCCTTGATGATCGCACCGTGCTTAGCAAAAACGTCCTTATAAAAGACAGCGACACAGTGGCCGAACATGACCGGGTCCGAAACCTTCATCATGGTGGCCTTGAGGTGCAGCGACAACAGCACCCCGTCATTCTTGGCCACCGCAATCTGCTGAGCGTAAAATTACCGCAGGTCCGCAACATTCATGACCGAGGCATCGAGAATCTCGCCGGCAAGCAAGGAGGTCTTCGCTTTAAGCACCGTGACTGCGCCATAGTCATCGACAAACTCGATCCGCATCTCGCAGGGTTTGCTGAGCGTCAGCGATTTTTCGCTGCCGTAGAAATCCCCGCCGGTCATATGCGCAACCCGGGTTTTAGACTCGGCGGGCCACGGTTTCATCATCCGGTGCGGGTTTTTCTGGCCAAACCGTTTTACCGAAGCTGCCGCCCGTCGATCAGAGTTTCCTTCCCGCAGAACCGGGTTTACCGCGCTGCCCAAGACCTTGGCGAATCTGACCTGTAGCTCTTTCTCGGCCTCGGTTTTCGGCACCTCGGGATAATCCGGGAGAGCATAGCCTTTCCCCTGTAGCTCCTTGAGCGCCTCCTTGAGCTGGGGAACCGAGGCGCTGATATTAGGCTGCTTGATGATATTAGCCTCGGGCTGCTTGACGAGCTTGCCCAATTCGCCCAGATCATCGGGAACTCTTTGGCTCTCGCTCAAGCCTTCCGGAAAGTTGGCGATAATTCTCCCGGCCAGGGAGATGTCCTTGGTGGTAACGGCAATGCCCGAACCCTTGGTATAGGCTTGGAGAATCGGGAGCAGGGAATAGGTTGCCAGGGCAGGGGCTTCATCAACCTCTGTATAGATAATCGTTTGGCTGGTCATATTTTTTCCTTCGTTTTTTTATGCCTGAATCGACAATGCTGTGTTTTCTTAAAAAAGGCCCCTTGGGAGCGAGGAAACAGGTGCGCAAACAGCGCCAGAAAGTCCAAAGGATTAGCACATACCGGTTGGGATTGCAAATAGCATCTTGTCTGGCTCCAGCCCATTTTCCCCCGCAGCCCCATGATTTTACTGGTTGCTTTTCCTTGTCTCACCACCATACAATGGGGCATCTCATCCACCAAAATTTGGGAGACCATCTTCATGGGCGAATTTGCCTGGAGCGCCAAATACAGCATCGACAATGCGCAGATCGACGCTGAGCACCAGAGGCTGATCGAGCTGGCCAACGATGTCGCCACCTTTGCCGGGAGCGGAGAAAAACTTCCTCGGATCAAGGGGGCTATCATCGCGCTCTACGACTATGTGAAAACCCATTTCCAGCACGAAGAAGAATACATGCTCCAACTTGGCTACCTACAGTATGAAGAACACAAAAAGCTGCACGAAGGGATCATCGCCGAGATGAACGCCATCATGAAACACAGCGGCAATCTGGATACGCTGGTGTACAAATTCAAACGGCTCATGAACGCCTGGGTGCTGGAACATATCCTGACCGAGGATTCCCGCATAGCCCCAGCCAAAAAGCCGGAAGAAACCACGGATCAAAAACCGAGCGAAGCCAACGGCACCGCAGTCAAAACGGAGTAGATTTCCCGCTTCCTTACAACACAAAATCGGAACATCCAACCATGAGCAACCTGCCCAAAACCGTATCCCCCTTTGTCATTTACCTGTTTCTGGTGATCGGCCTGTTGTCCGCCGTCTCCTTCCGGCTGCTGAACATCATCAACACCTTCACCCCCTCCCTGTTCCGGCCGGTCTGGTATTTCGGGGTCATCGGCTACATCTTCTTTTTCGCCTACCGCTACCATATCTCTGAGAAACGCAAAAACGCCATCCGCACCAACCGACTCCTGGAAAAGATTCAGGGCACCGGCGAGATCAGCAGCGAAGACCGGGCGCTCATCACCTATGTGCTCACCTCCATCATCAAATCCAAGGAAAACCTCAACTACCTGTTCATCTTCGTCCTGTCCATTGCCGCGGTGGCCGTGGACATCCTACTCGCCCTTCAGGGACATTGACGGAATACCGAGTACTCTGTATTCTATCCCCAGATCGGGACGCAAGCGCCAAACATCTTGATGTTTACGCTTTTTCCATTATAAAAAGGCGTTGCTGCCCAGTAGATCAATCTTACGGATATTGGATACCGAAACGCCATGAAAACGATTCTGGTGGTGGACAACCACCCTGTTGTCTTGAAACTGTTGGTGGAATTCCTGAAAAGGCAGGGCCACGGGGTGATCACCGCCGAGGATGGGCTTGCGGCCCTGGAAATTCTCAAAAAGGTGAAGCCGGACATCATTTTTACCGACCTGATCATGCCCAACATCAATGGGGAAAAACTCTGCCAGGTTATCCGCAGCCGACCCGAGCTGAAAAATCTCCACATCATCATCTACTCGGCCACGGTGCTTGAGGATGAAACCAATATCCTCCGCCTCGGGGCCGATGTCTGCATCGCCAAGGGTCCGTTCAAGAACACCGAGGAGCATATCACCCGGGTCATCGAGCATATCGACAACGGCACCATCCATGAACTGAAGGGCAAGATCCTCGGCGGCGAAGACCTGTACAAGCGGCATGTCACCTCGGAGCTGCTGTTTTCCAAACGGCATTATGAGGTTATCTTCAACAGCATGCCCGAGGGGGTGGTGGAATTCACCCTAGACGGCAAGATTTTTCATGTCAACGCCGCCGCCCTTGCTTTGTGCGGCCTGCGGGAAGAACACCTGCTGGCCTCCAGCTTTTTTGATCTTTTCAGCGGGGAAGACCGGGAACGGTTGCGCGCCCTGCTACACACCCCTGACCCCAGCACGGCAATCATCGACGAAACCGCACCCATCCTGCTCAACGGCAAAATGGTCACCATCCATTTTCTCCCCAGCAACGATGACGCCCACGCCTTTGTCATCGCCATCATGCGGGATCTTACCGATAAGATCACAACGGCACGGGAGCTTGAAATGCTCCGTCGCCAGCAGGAACGCATCCTCAATGCGGTTGGCGAAGGAATCTTCGGCCTGAATCCCGGCGGGCACATCACCTTTGTCAACCCCGCCGCCCTTACCATGCTTGGCTATGAACACCATGAACTGGTGGGCTCTAGCCTGCAGGAGATCGTCCACGGCTGCAAGCCGGAGGGAGACTCGTGCCCCGAAAATGAGTGTCCGATCTGCGCGGCCGGCCAGGACGGCATTGTTCGGAAAGGCACCGAAACCTTCTGGCGGAAAAATGGCAGCAGTTTTCCGGTCCGCTACACCTCCACCCCGATTCAGGAAGACTATGAAATCCTGGGCTCGGTGGTCGCCTTCGCCGATATCACCGAACGCAAAAAAATGGAAGAAAAGCTGCGGGAATCGGCCATGACCGACGAGCTCACCACCCTTTTCAACCGCCGAGGCTTCATGACCCTGGCCGACAAGCTGATCAAAATCAGCGTGCGGGACAAGACTGATCTCCTACTGGTCTATGTGGATTTTGACAACATGAAATGGATCAACGACACCCTGGGACACAGCGTCGGTGACCAAGCTCTGGTCGAGGCCGCCACCCTGCTTCAGGATACCTTCCGGCTGGCAGATATTGTTGCCCGGTTGGGCGGGGATGAATTTGTCATCCTCTGTACCGACAACTCGGCGCTGGGCAACGAGGAAACCATTCTCAACCGCCTGAGCGAAAGTATCGAGCAAACCAACCGACTGGCATCCCGGCAATACCCGTTGTCCCTCAGTGTCGGTGTGGGCCGCTACGAGCATATGTCCCCCTGCTCCATCGACGAACTACTCCGTCGGGCAGACCTCGCCATGTATGAAAACAAGGAAGAGAAGAAGTCCCGTCACCAAGACGGCTATAGAATATAGCACCAGTAATTATAGTTCCGAGTAGGCCCTCACACCGGTTTCCCCCCGATGTGAGGGCTTATTGCAAAACCAGCATAAAAAAATCCCAGCTCACTTTTTCCGTTGATTTTCCCCCACGACTCATTATAGTAACAATTATCATTAACCCATTCAAGGTGACTTATGGATATTAGTGTTGATAGAAATGTCGTTGAATTCAAGCCGGGCAATGCCCAGGAAACCGCAGCCATGGAACTTCTCTGGCGGGTCATCGTGGATTGCATGCGGGAGAACAAAAAGCTGGTGCCCATCGGCGAGTACATCCCCACCAAGGAAAATCTGGCCCGCTTTGTCATCGAAGGAATTCCCGGCGGCAAAACCCAGTGGTCAGACCTCAAAGCGGCAGCGGACGAAACCTATTATTGTTCCGTCTGCAACAAGTACATGGCGGTGAAAAAGGACAGCGAGATCCCGAAATGCTGCGGCAGAGACATGGAAACCATGGACTGATTCGCCCCCCAGAAGGTCTTTTAATCAAAAAGGAGGTCCACATCATGGACAAGTATGAATGCCCCTGCGGTTATGTCTACGACCCAGAGGAGGGTGATTACGAACACGGCATCGAGGCGGGCACCGCCTTTGGAGATCTGCCAGACGACTGGGTCTGCCCCAAGTGTGGGGCGGAAAAAGAAAGTTTTTATATGGTGTAACCACCCCGAGGTGCTTTTCCCCGTCTCACCCCGCCCCCTGGAAACCTCCTCCTCCCTGGTTTTCAGGGGGTATTTTTTTGCTCGCCTCGTTCCCATGGGGCCGGACTGCTGACAGACGCCCCGGTGTTTTTTAGGATTCCCGCAACCAGCAAAAAACTGTACAATGCGGGGCACCATGAATATCAACAACGAAGACCAGGCAAAAGAAACGATCATTCTCTGGCAGGCAGACTCCCCACGGGCCCAGCTCAAAAACCTGCGGCTTGCCCGGGAATCCCTGGAACTCAGCCAGATGTACTATGAGCAGAAAGGCAACGAGCCAGGCATGGCCAGGGCTACCGCCTGCCTGAGCATCATCACCGCCCGCATCAGCGAAATTGAAGCCGAGTAGGCCGGAGAACGCGCCATGCACACCATTTTTCCCAGCATCGGTCTCATCCTTGCCATTGTCGGGCTTGCCATCTCCGTGGCCTTCTGGATTCCCAGGCTCTGCAACCGGACCCGGCTTAGGGAGATGCTCGGCTCCAGATACCCCGTGGTCTATGTGGTCTATATTGCCAACGGCCCTCTGCTTTTGCTGCTTGGCACCATTTTGCTGATCACCTTCCGCTAAGCCTCACCAACCAAACAAGGATAAAATAATGAGCACCGAAACACCATACGGCTGGAACGCGGCCTTGGGCATGACCCTACTGGCCAAATTGAAGAGCGACCTCAAGGCTGCCATGCTGAGTAAAAATGAGACGGTGAAGGGCGCCCTACGCATCATCATCAGCGAATTCCCCACCAAGATCACCGCACCCATCACCCTGGAAAGCGGCAAAAAAAGCACCCGGGCCAAGCGCGACGACGAGATCACCGACGATGACATCATTAGCTTGATCATGGGGTTGTGCAAATCGGAAAAACAGACCCTGGAGTACAAAAAAGAGGCCAGCTCGGAGTATCTGGAGATCCTGGAATCATACCTGCCCCAGATGGCCACGGAAGCGGAGATCACCGCCTGGGCCAAGGAAAACATCGACCTCTCCCAGTTCAAGAGCGCCATGCAGGCCATGGGCCCGATCATGAAGCATTTCGGCAAGAGTGCGGACGGCAATGTGGTGAAAAAGGTGCTGGCTGGTATGGCGGGGTAAGGGTGCGCTGATCAGGCCCCTGCCCCCAGCAACGCCTTGAACTCCTCATCATCCAGGGCCTCTTTTTCAAGCAGCACTTTCGCGATCTTTTCCAGAAGCGGCCGCTGTTCGACCAGGGTCTTTTCCGCCAGCACCATGCGCGCCTCGATGATCTTACGCACCTCCTCGTCGATGAGCAGGGCCGTCTGATCGCTGAACTCCTTCTGCTGGAACAACCCCTGCTGCAGGAACTGATTTGCCTGTTGCAGATAGGTGACCTGGCCGAGTTTTTCGTTCATCCCGTACATGGTCACCATACTACGGGCGATGTCCGTGGCCCGTTGCAGATCGTTCTGGGCACCGGTGGTGATCTCGTCGAAGATGATCTTTTCCGCAGCCCTGCCCCCAAGGAGCACATCGATCTTCTCCAGCAACTCGGTCTTGGACATCAGAAAGCGGTCCTCGGTGGGCAGCTGCATGGTGTAGCCCAAAGCGCCGATGCCTCGCGGCACGATGCTGATCTTGTGCACCTTTTCTGCGGTCTTGCGGAAGGTGGCCACCAGGGCGTGCCCGGTTTCGTGATAGGCCACGGTCTTCTTCTCCGTCTCATTGAGCACCCGATTTTTCTTCTCCAAGCCAGCCACAATCCGGTCGATGGCCTCTTCAAACTCCGTGGCTTCCACCTGCTCCTTGCCCTTGCGCACCGCGAGCAAGGTGGCCTCGTTGACCAGATTGGCCAGGTCCGCCCCGGTAAAACCAGGGGTTCGGCGGGCGATGATCTCCAGATCAACCGCCGGGGAAAGCTTGATCCCCTTGGCATGCACCACCAGGATGGCCACCCGCTCCTTGAGGTCAGGCCGGTCCACCAGAATATGCCGGTCGAAGCGGCCCGGCCTGAGCAAGGCCGGATCCAAGATCTCGGGCCGGTTGGTGGCGGCGAGGATCACCACCCCCTTGTTCACCTCAAAGCCGTCCATCTCGGCGAGCAACTGGTTCAGGGTCTGCTCCCGCTCATCATGCCCGCCCATCATGCCGCTGCCCCTGGCCTTGCCCAACGAGTCCAGCTCATCGATGAACACGATGCAGGGCGCCTTGGCGTTGGCCTGCTCGAAAAGGTCGCGCACCCTGGCCGCGCCGAGGCCCACAAACATCTCGATAAAATCCGAACCGCTAATCGAGAAAAACGGCACCCCGGACTCCCCGGCCACCGCCTTGGCCAGCAGGGTCTTGCCCGTACCCGGAGGGCCAACCAGGAGGATGCCCTTGGGAATCTTGGCGCCCAACCGGGTAAATTTTTCCGGGGTTTTCAGAAACTCGATCACCTCGGCCAGCTCCACCTTGGCCTCATCCTGACCCGCCACCGACTTAAAATCCACCCCCAGATCGGTCTGGGCGATGATCTTGGCCTTGGACTTGCCCAGGGTCATCATGCCGCCTGCACCGCCTTGGCCCATGCGTTTCATCATGAACATCCAGATCCCGACGAAGAACAGGGTGGGCAGTATCCAGGACAACAGGGTGCGGAGAAAAGTGTTCTCGTTGGCCGCGATAATGTCCACCCCGTATTTTTCCAGAAATTCCACCAGATTTTTGTCATCGATGCGCGGGGTCACATAGAGGGCCTTGGGAAACATCGGCTCCTTCTTGTCGCTCTCGACCTTTTCATACCCCTTGAGCAGGGTGGAGGAAATAACCACGGAATTGATCTTTTTTTCCGCCACGTGCGTCTTGAACTGGCTGTAGGAAACACTGTTGATATCCGGCGAAAGCCAGTTTTGGAGAAGGATAAAGATGGCCAGGGCGATGAACAGATAGCTGAGAGAAAACTGGAATTTTTTTTCCATGAGCACATTATCCTTTGAATTATGGCCTGTTCCGGCAGCGGGAAAGATTCTTCTTCCCTGCCCCTAGGCTCGCCTTTCATGGTATAAGAGTTTCAGTTTTTTTGCAAAGCAGCAGACCGGAGCCCTTGAAAAAATGAATCCCGCAGATGAAATAGTCCAGATCGTTGACGAGCAGAACCAGGAGGTGGCCCAGGTTTCCCGACGGGTGATGCGGGAAGGCTGCCTCATCCACCGGGCCTGCTACATCTTGGTCTTTAACCGGAGCCAAGAAATCTTTGTCCAGAAACGGACCATGAGCAAGGATATCTATCCCGGCTACCTGGATGTAGCCACCGGCGGCGTGGTCCTGGCTGGGGAATCCTACGAGCTTTCCGCAAAACGCGAACTGGCCGAAGAACTTGGCGTGCGCAAGACCGCCCTCAGCCGCCATTTCGATTTTTATCATGAAGCCGACAACAACCGGGTTTGGGGCAGGGTCTTTTCCTGCATCGCCGAGGGTCCGTTTGTCCTTCAGCCGGAAGAGGTGGAGGATGGGTTTTTCCTCGGGCTGGATACGGTGCAGGCCCTGGCCGCCACGGAACGGTTTACCCCGGATGGCCTGATGGTGCTAAAGCGATTTATGGCCGACCATGCGCACTTTCCTTAAAGCCCTCCTTGATCTCCTGCTGCCCTCGTTCTGTCTTGCCTGCGAAAAGCCGCTGGGCTCGGCGCCCGACCTATTGTTCTGCCTGGATTGCCAGGAAGAACTCCATTACATCAAAAGCCCCCTCTGTCCTTGTTGCGGCAGGGCCTATCTCGTAGCACCGGGCGGCGATCATCACTGTGGGGCCTGCCTCGCTAAACCAAGACATTTCAGTCGAGCCAGGGCACTCTTTCTCTACGAAGAGCCGCTGAAAAAGGTAGTCCACCGCTTCAAGTACCAGGGAAAGACCGCCTGCCTACCGAGCTTTGCCAGGCTGGCCAATAATCTGCCCCACCTGGCCGAGATGGAGGGAGTGGATTGGATCGTGCCCGTGCCGCTGCACCCAACCCGCCTGCGGGAGCGCGGCTTTAACCAGGCCCTACTCCTGGCCCGTGCTTTCTTTCCGAAAGACCGGCGGGTTGTGCCCAGCCTCCTGGTCCGTCTGCGGCCCACCGAGCCGCAGACCAGTTTCAATGGCGCAGCCCGCCGCACCAATCTCAAAAACGCCTTTGGTGTTATAAAACCGCACCGGCTTGTCGGGAAAAAGATCCTCCTCATCGATGATGTGTTCACCACCGGCACCACGGTGAACGAATGCGCCAGGGTGTTGAAAAAGGCCGGGGCGGACGAGGTGCTGGTGCTAACACTGGCCAGGGTAAAGGAGGATTACTAAATCCTTGGCAGCGGAAAAAATCCGGTTTACCCTGTCGTCATCATAACCATAAGGAAACACACCCATGAACCCACATGCCCTTGCCAGCCTCGCTGCCCTTATTGTTGCCGGCCTGACCTTTGCCTTTATGCTCAAAAAACTACAGGGGAGCGACTGCCCGTCCTGACTGGTTATCTACGCTACCATTGGTATGGGTCTCATATCATATTATCTTTTCACCTTTTTTCTCTAATTAGCCGAGGCAGATATGCGCGTTGCCGGAACACCGTACCGAACCATCTGGCCGTCTGATACAGACCCGGCCACAATCAAGATTATCGACCAGCGTCACCTTCCCCACCGTTTTGTCATCGAAGAGTTGCGCACGGTTGGTGAGGTCTGCACGGCCATCCGGGAGATGCATGTGCGCGGCGCCGGACTCATTGGCGCCACGGCCGGATTTGGTATGCACCTTGCCGCCCTTGCCGCGCCGAAGCATAATTTTTCCGGGTTTATGCACAAAGCTGCGGAGGATCTGATCCAAACCCGACCCACCGCCAGCAACCTGGCCTGGGCTGTGAACCGGCAGCTTGCCGCCATCGCCCAGGAAGACACCCTGGCGGCAAAACAGGCCCGGGCCTTTGGAGTTGCCTGCGAGATAGCCGACGAGGACGCGGACTTCTGCCGTCGGATCGGGGAACACGGCAAGGAGATCATCGCCGAGCTCAGCCGGAAAAAAAACGGCGCACCGGTGAATATTCTCACCCACTGCAACGCGGGCTGGCTGGCTTTTGTGGATTACGGTTCCGCCACCGCCCCCATCTACGCCGCCCATGCAGAGGGCATTGAGGTGCATGTCTGGGTGGATGAGACCCGCCCCTGGCTACAGGGAGCCAAACTCACCGCCTGGGAACTGAAAGAAGAAGGGGTTCCCCACACCCTGATCGCCGACAACACCGGCGGCCATCTCATGCAGCACGGGATGGTGGATATGGTCATCGTCGGCACAGATCGCACCACCCGCTGCGGCGACGTGGCCAACAAGATCGGCACCTATCTCAAGGCCTTAGCCGCCCACGACAACAGGGTGCCTTTTTATGTGGCCCTGCCTTCCTCCACTTTTGACTGGGAAATTTGTGACGGTCTGAGCGAAATACCCATTGAACAACGGAGTGGTAGAGAGATCACCCACATCAGGGGCTTGAACGAGGCAGCGGAAATGTCCACCATCGCCATCGCCCCGCTGGATACGGCCACAGTGAACTATGGTTTTGATGTCACCCCGGCCCGCCTGATCACGGGACTTATCAGTGAACGTGGAGTTATGAAGGCAAGAGAAGAAGATATCCTGCGCCTGTACCCGGAGCATAAGCCGAAAAAGGTCTGAATCAGACTAGGCCCAGGCTCTCCATAACCGTCTCATGAAAAAGAGGGCGGAACTGTTTGATCTGTATATTCTCCCGGCTGGGGTGGACCCGGTTGCTCAAGAGAACCATAACCAGATCGCGGGTTGGGTCTATCCAGAATGATGTGCCGGTAAAGCCGAGATGGCCCACGCTGGTCGGCGCCAGATATCTGCCCCCGCTAGAGCCGATGTGTGACGGCGTATCAAAGCCAAGGGCCCAGGTGGAGCCGGGGATATCCTGCCTTGTTAAAAATCGGCGCAGATCGCTGGCAAGGTAGTTGGGGTGTTCCTCCCTCCCCTGCCATTGATCCAACAGGTGCACCCCCATATCCAACACCCCCTCAATGGTGCCGAACAAACCTGCATGCCCGGCCACCCCGCCCAAGGCATGGGCGTTTTCATCACTCACCTCGCCACAGAGAATCCTCTGGCGAAGGGGACAATCTTCCGTGGGGGCACATTTTTCCATATCCTCTGACCCGTCCGGGCCATAGAATATTCCTTCCGTAAGCCCCAGCGGCTCCGTGATTTTTTCTCGGAAAAATTCGGCGAGTTCCTGGCCGCTTTTCTTTTCCACAATCAGGCCAAGCAACATGAAGCCCAAATCGCTGTAGATGGATGTACTGCCTGGCTCATAGGCCTTGGGTTCCGCAGCCAACAGGCTGAGCAGCACGTCCTTTCTTTTTTCCTCTGCCAGCTTGCAAAGCTCGAGATAATAGGGCTGATGCGCTGGAAACCCTGCACTATGGCAAAGAATATCCTTGATGGAGATCAAGCGCATGGGCGTTCCTAATTGGGGAAATATATCCGCGATCAGGTCGGATAGTTGCAGCAGCCGCTCTTTCAACAACACAAGAATGGCCAAGGTTGTCGCCAGCGGCTTGGTCAGGGAGGCAAGATCGTACACCGTGCCTTTGTGAACCGGATTTTCCTGGCTGTATGTGGTGTGTCCGTAGGTCTGGATTATCCGCTTTCTCTTCTCTGGAGGTCCGCATAAAACAGCCATGACCGCCCCAGGAAAAGTCCGACTGTGGATCGCCGCTGAAAATATTTCGTAACATCTTGATATTAATATATTATTTTTATTGTCTTCCATTGAATTGAAATTTATCCTTCTCTCTTAAGGATGACCCTCGAAAAAGGCCTGTTCGGGCAGCTCGAAAATTGCCATATTACAGCATCTTTTTATTTATTATCATTGAATTTTTTTTGATTTTACACTATCTTTTTGTAGTTCTTTTTGCAAAAGACAGACCGGTCGCTTTATTTTTAATATTTTATAATAATATCAATATATTAATAGGGTTTTATTCTCTTGATTCGCCAAACGCCAGTATATTCTTTTTTCAACACCTTCTCAACCCTGCGTGCCACTGATCTGTTTACTCTGTTTTTAAAACCTGTTGATAACTTGTTTTTTTGTCTTTTCCTTTTTTTCTCAATCCTGGGTGTTTTAAAAAAATATAATTTAATCAATAAGTTGCTTTACTTGTTAACATATCAACAACCCTAATAACCATAATCTTTTAAAAACTAAAAAAACAACTACTACTGTGTGGGGTGCCCATTATGTCCCTGATTTTTAATATCTCCCGAGATGATTTTTTAACAGGCCTTGCTTCCCTGCAAAATGTAACCGGTAAAAAAGGGAATATTGCCATTCTCTCAAACATCCTGATCGAGTCAAAAACAGATTCTCTTCTTTTGACTGCCACGGATTTGGAAATTGGCATCCGAAACAGCCTGCCGGCAGAGATACTCTCTCCCGGGGCCATCACCCTTCCTGCTAAAAAACTTTTTGAGATAGTACGGGAGTCCAACGCGGATCAAATCCATATCGAAATTCTGGAAAACAACTGGGCAAAGATCAGCGCCGGTTCAACGGATTACAAACTGGCGGGCATGCCCAGTGAAGAATACCCGGCTTTTCCAGAATACGATGAAAAAATGCTCACCTCCCTTTCAAGTGACAAAATAAAAGAGATCATCGATAAAACTATTTTTTCCGTTGCCCAGGAAGGCGAATCCCAATTCAACCTCACCGGTGTTCTGGTGGAAAAAGACGTTACCAACGGCAAGAACATGCTCCGCATGGTTTCTTCGGACGGACACAGGCTTTCCCTGTGTGAAACCACCGTGGACAGCGATCTGAGTGGGTTGAAGATGGAGAAGATCATCCTTATTCCCCGCAAAGGTATGCAGGAAATAAGAAAATTTACAGAAGGCTCGGCAGAGATACAGATAGCCTTTGAAGAAAAACAGGCGGTTATAAAAACAGACCATTCCATTATCGTTGTCCGCCTGATGAATGGTGATTTCCCGGATTACAAAAATATAATCAATATGATTAAAAAAGAAAAATGCATTGAGTTAAACAGATTGCCATTTATGAATTCGATGAAGAAGATGAATCTCTTCACGGAAGATAGATACAACGCAGTTCAATTTCAAATAAAAACAAACAAACTCATTCTTTCTTCCCAAAGCATGGACATAGGTAGCGCCAAGGATGAAATTGCCATCACCTATGATGATTCTCCTTTAAAGCTCGGTTTTAACGGAAAATATTTTATTGAAACCATGCAGGTCATGTCCAGTGACACCATCAAGGCCTATATCAATTCGGAAGAAAGTCCCTGTATGATTCAAGGCGACGATGATCCTGGTTTTTTCAGCATCATTATGCCTATGAAAATATAGTCATAACAACATCCAGTGCCGAATCTCGTTTTTAGAAAACAAACAAGAGGGCTTATATTTTGACTGAAGGACAGAAAAATTACGGAGCAGATCAGATCAAGGTTCTTTCCGGCCTTGAGGGCGTCCGGATGCGTCCGGCCATGTACATCGGCAATACTGCGGAAGAGGGGCTCCATCACCTCATCTACGAGGTCGTGGACAACAGTATCGACGAGGCTCTGGCCGGGCACTGCACGGACATCAAAGTGATTTTCCACGCGGACGGCAGCTGCAGCGTCGAGGACAACGGCCGCGGCATCCCGGTGGAGATGCACGAAGAAGGGGTTTCCGCCCTGGAGTTGGTCATGTGCACCCTGCATGCGGGCGGCAAGTTTGACCACGATACCTACAAGGTTTCCGGTGGTCTGCACGGAGTTGGCGTCTCGGTGGTCAATGCCTTGAGCAAATGGACCACGGCCGAGGTGAAGAGAAACGGCAAGATCCATCGCCAGACGTACCACCTGGGGATCCGCCAAGGGGATATGGAAACCTTCGGCGAGTCGGAAAAAACCGGCACCAAGATTACCTTCATGCCGGACCCGGATATATTCAAAGAAACCACCGAGTTCAAATACGACATCATCCAGGCCCGCATGCGGGAAGTGGCCTTTTTGAACAAGGAGGTAAAGATCATCCTCCACGACGAGCGCACCGGGGCCGAGGATATCTTCCACTTCGAAGGCGGCATCGTCTCCTATATCGAATATCTCAACCGTAACCGGACCCACATCCATCCCGACCCGGTCTTTATCTCCGGGGAACGGGATAATGTTCAGGTGGAGGTCAGCTTCCAGTATTTCGACGGCTATTCCGAGCGGCTGTTTTCCTTTGTCAACAACATCAACACCAAGGAAGGCGGCACCCATGTCGCCGGTTTCCGGGGTGCGCTAACCCGCTGCATCAACCGCTACGCCAGCGACGACGTGGTGCCCAAGAATATGAAGGAGAAGATGGGCGGCGATGATGTGCGCGAGGGCCTAACCTGTGTGGTTTCCGTCCGCGTTCCTGACCCGCAGTTCGAGGGGCAGACCAAGACCAAGCTGGGCAACAGCGAGGTCAAATCCATCGTCGAAGCGGTGTGCCACGAAAAGCTTACCATCTATCTGGAACAGAACCCCCAGATTGCCCGAAAGATCCTCACCAAGGTGGTTGACGCAGCCCGCGCCCGCGAGGCAGCCCGGCGCGCCAAGGAACTCTCCCGCAAGAAGGGTTCCGGTCTTGATCTGCTGATGGCGGGAAAACTGGCGGAATGTCAGTCAAAAGACCCCAAGGCCCGCGAGATCTTCCTGGTCGAGGGTGATTCGGCGGGCGGCTCGGCCAAACAGGGAAGGGACCGGTCCGTACAGGCCATTCTCCCTCTGCGCGGCAAAATCATGAACGTGGAAAAGGCCCGGTTCGACAAGATCCTCTCCAGTGAGGAAATAAAGCAGATCATCTCCGCGCTCGGCACCGGCATCGGCCGGGATGAATTCGACCTGGAAAAACTGCGGTACCACAAGATTATCATCATGACCGATGCGGACGTGGACGTGGCGCATATCCGTACCCTGCTGCTCACCTTTTTCTACCGGCAGATGCTGCCCCTGGTGGAAAACGGCAACATCTACATCGGCCAGCCGCCCCTGTTCCGCTTGGGTCGCGGCAAGAAGGAGCAGTATTTTTCCGACGAAAACGAACTCAATCAGTATCTCTTCGCCCAGGCCAGCACCAGCGTGCAGGTGACGGTGGGGGCAAGCGCGGAGAAGATGGCGGGCGAGGATCTCATCGGTCTGCTCAAAAATCTTGCCGGCTACCAGAAGATCATCGAGTACCTGACACGTATCAATCTTTGGGAAGAGATGGTCCATTTTCTCCTGGACAACGATATCACCTCGGCTGATCAGTTTGAAGACCTCAATCTGGTGGAGCACCTTAGAGAAGAGTTGCACAGCAAGGATCTCATCCTTGGTGCTGTCCGCCCATGCCGCTGGCGTCCGAGCTGCTGGGAGTTTGATGCGGCCATCAAGGACAAGGCCCACATGATGATCACCGTTGGCCCGCAGATTCCGCTGATCGGCGAATACCGTTCCGCCATCCGGCAGTATCCGCAGATCAAAAAATATCTCACCTCCCCGTTCACCGTGGAAACTGCCAACAAGGAGATCGCGGTTCCCAACTGGCAGGAGCTGCTCACTGTGGTTCGTCAGGAATCCTTCCGGGGCAGCAACCTCCAGCGCTACAAGGGTCTTGGTGAAATGAACCCCGAACAGCTCTGGGATACCACGATGAACCCGGATAAACGGACCCTGTTGCGGGTCTCCATCGATGATGCGGCCCTGGCCGACGATATGTTCACCTGCTTGATGGGCGACAAGGTGGAGCCGAGGCGCGAGTTTATTCAGAATCATGCCCTTGAGGTCGCGGACCTCGATATTTAGGGCTGTTTTTGTAGCTGAGACAAGTTCAAGATTTATCCATCCACTGAACAAGGATTTTTGATATGGCGGAAGAAACGACCCAAGAGTTGCCGATTGCCTCTATCTCCATCGAAAAAGAATTAAAAAAATCCTACCTTGATTACGCCATGAGCGTCATCATCGGCCGGGCCTTGCCGGATGTGCGGGACGGCCTGAAACCCGTGCATCGTCGCGCCCTCTTTGCCATGCGGGAACTGAGCAATTTCCACAACCGGCCCCATCTCAAATCGGCCCGTATTGTCGGTGATGTTATCGGTAAGTACCATCCCCACGGCGATACTGCAGCCTACGACACCATCGTCCGTATGGCCCAGGATTTCTCCATGCGCTACCCGCTGGTCGACGGCCAGGGTAACTTTGGTTCGGTGGACGGAGATTCCCCGGCGGCCATGCGGTATACCGAAGCGCGGATGACCAAGATCGACCAGGAGATCATCGCCGATCTGGAAAAGGAAACCGTTGATTTTGTTCCCACCTACGACAACTCCCATATGGAGCCGGTGGTTTTCCCCTCCAGAATTCCCAATCTGTTGATCAACGGCTCCTCCGGTATCGCCGTAGGTATGGCCACCAATATCCCGCCCCATAACCTGGTGGAGGTGATGAACGGCCTCATCGCCATGATCGATGACCCGAACATCACGGTCAACCAGCTCATGGACCATATCACCGGTCCGGATCTCCCCACTGGCGCTTATATCTGCGGCAGGGCCGGAATCCGCGAGGCGTATGAAACCGGGCGCGGCTCCATCCTCATGCGTTCCAAGACCGATGTGGAGAAGAGCAAGAGCGGCCGGGAATCCATCATCATCACCGAGATTCCCTACCAGCAGAACAAGGCGTTCCTCATCGAGAAGATCGTCCTCTTGGTCAAGGATAAGCGGATAGATACCATCGCCGAGGTGCGCGACGAGTCCGACCGCCACGGGATGCGCATCGTGCTCGACCTGAAAAAAGACGCCATCGCCGAGGTGGTGATCAACCAGTTGTACAAGTTGACCCCGTTGCAGCGGAGCATGGGCATCATTCTGCTCTCCATCGTCAACAACAGGCCCGAGATTTTGAATCTCCGGCAGATTTTGGAATACTTCCTCCTGCACCGCAAGACCATCGTCTACCGCCGCACTGCCTACGACCTCAAAAAGGCCGAGGAAAAGGCTCATATTTTGGAAGGGCTCAAGATCGCCATCACCAACCTCGACGAGGTGGTGGAGCTGATCAAAAAATCCGCCAACCCACAGGAAGCCAAGATTGGCCTTATCGCCCGCTTCTCCCTCTCCGAGATTCAGGCCCAGTCCATTCTCGAGATGCGCTTGCACCGGCTCACCGGCCTGGAGCGGGAAAAGATCGTCAGCGAATACGAAGAGCTGATGCGGCAGATCACCTGGTTCAAGCAGGTGTTGGCTGATCAGCATCTGGTCATGAAGATCATCCGCGACGAGTTCACCGAGATCATCGAGCAGTACGGCGACGAGCGGCGCACCGAGATCATCGAGGCCCCGGACGAGATCCTCCCTGAAGACATGATCATGCAGGAAGAGATGGTGGTAACGGTAACGCACGAGGGCTACATCAAGCGCAACCCGGTTGACCTCTACCGCTCCCAGCGGCGTGGCGGCAAGGGGGTCAAGGGCGCCAACACCATCGAGGATGACTTCGTCTCCAACATGTACACGGCCTCCACCCACGCCACCTTCCTCTTCTTCACCAACCACGGCAAGGTCTTCTGGCGCAAGGTCTACGAGATTCCGCAGGCTGGCCGCATTGCCCGGGGCAAGGCCATCGTCAATCTCCTAGAGCTGACCGAGGGCGAAAAGGTCGCCGCCATCTTGCCGGTATCAACCTTTGATGTGGCTGAGGGCCAGGAATGCCATGTGATGATGATCACCAAGAAGGGCATCGTCAAGAAAACGGTGCTCTCCGAGTTCCGCCGCCCCATCCGGCGCGGTAAGATCGCCCTCACCATCCGCGAGGATGACGAGATTTTGGGTGCAGTGCTCACCAACGGCGCCAACGATATCCTGGTCGTTACCAGAAAGGGGATGTCGGTCCGTTTCAACGAGCAGAATGTCCGCAGCATGGGCCGCACGGCGACCGGGGTCAAGGGCATCAACCTGGCCGAGGGCGACGAGGTGGTCTCGGTGGATGTGGTGCACGAGGGTTCCTCGGTGGTGGTGGTCACGGAAAACGGCTACGGCAAGCGGAGCGAGGTGGATGAATACCGCCTGATCAAGCGCGGCGGCAAGGGGGTTTTCGCCATCAAGGCCAGCGAGCGCAACGGCCTGGTGGTCGGAGCCATGCAGGTGACCGATGAAGACGAGTTGATGATGATCACCAACGGCGGCAAGATCATCCGCATCTCCATGCGCGATCTGCGGGTTATTGGCCGCAACACCCAGGGTGTGCGCCTCTTCAAGCTGGACGAGGGTGAAAAGGTTATGGCGGTTGACCGCATGGCCGAGATCATTTCCGACGATGAGGAAGGCGAGGACGAGGAATCCACAGAATGATGCAGAAAGTTGCATTTTGCGATTTTTGGTTGTAAGTTGAATCCATGAAATTGACTCATCATGGAGGTGCAATATGGCAATGGCGGTAAGAATATCAGAAGAGTTGGTTGGTGAAGCGAAACGGTTCAGTAAAATCGAGCACCGCTCCCTAACCGGTCAGATTGAGCATTGGGCGCGGATCGGCAAATGTTCCGAAGAAAACCAGGATCTCACCTACAGTCTCATCAAGGAAATTTTGATGGGGATTGAAGAGTTGGAGCACGACGAGAAAACAGAGTATCAGTTTGGTTGAAAATCCATGAAGATTTATCAATCACGATCATTTGCGAAAAAAATTAAAAAATTCACCGCGAAAGAGAAGTCTGAGCTAGACAGCGAAATCAGGCGGATTATCGAAAATCCCTCCCTTGGCTCGGAAAAGAAAGGCGACTTGCGGGGTGTTTTTGTCCACAAGTTCACGGTGCAGAGCCAGATGTATCTGCTTGCCTACCGCTGTATCAAGGACGAAAGTCTTGAGCTTATCATGATCGGACCCCATGAAAATTACTACAGGGATTTGAAGACGTATTTGAAAAGCGGATGAGGCAGACCGAGGAAAGAGCCTCTGAATAATTAAGATCAGTCTGACGTCACCTATGGTTCTGGCTCTCATGATTTTCGGTATGATAGCCAGGACTGTAGAATAACTTGTTAGGGTGCATCATGATCGCTCTTTTCACGGTTAGTCCAACACTTATTGCGTTAGCGATAATGTGGGGGTCTGCTTTATTACAGCGACCAATAGGCATTGAGCGTGTGGGTTGGCTACTCACAGGAGCGCAGTTGTTTTTTTTAGTGGTGGGTGTAGTGGCCACATTACTTGCGAAAAAGTCAGAGCGAGCTATGCCTGCATGGCGCATTGCAGCAAATAAATGGGTTGGGAGACTTATGGCTGTTGTGGGGTTGTTCTATGCAATTGCATTTGCGTTGGTTGCACACCATGGACCCTAACATTGATGGCGGAGCCCCCCCCTCAAACGTTGAGCCGATATATCTGGACTTCTGCCGCCGTATTACACACACCAATAACTCCACAAAGAGCCCATGACCCCTTCTGAAACGATAGCAGTTATAGGTGCTGGCAGCTGGGGAACCGCCTTGGCCAAGCTTCTTGGCGACAAGGGGTTTGGCGTTGATCTCTGGGCCCATCGACTGGACCATGTCGCCGCTCTCCTCCGGGATCGGGAAAACACCACCTACCTCCCCGGCTTTCCGTTGCCGGATACGGTGCACCCCACCGCTGATCTGGCCCAGGCTGTTTCCGGCAAATCGGTGGTGGTCATGGTGGTTCCCTCCCATGTCTACCGCGAGGTGTTCACCTTCCTTGCTCCCCATCTGGCTCCCAACGCCGCGATCATTTCCGCCACCAAGGGTGTTGAGAACGAGACTCTGCTCACCATGAATCAGGTGATGGCAGAGGTGCTGGCCTCCCTGCGGCCTGATTTCACGGGGCAGCTCGGGGTGCTGGCCGGGCCGAGTTTTGCCAAGGAAGTGGCCGGAGGCATTCCTACGGCAGTGACGGTCGCCGCCCCCACCATCGAGGGGGCTCGTTTTTTCCAGGATATCTTTCACACCGAACGGTTCCGGGTCTACGCAGGCACCGATGTGATCGGCATGGAGCTGGGCGGGGCGCTCAAGAATATCGTCGCCATTGCCGCAGGCATCTGCGACGGCCTGGGCTACGGCACCAACACCCGCGCCGCCCTCATCACCCGTGGGCTGGCCGAGATCACCCGGCTGGGGGTGGCCATGGGCGCCAAGCCCCTCACCTTTTCCGGCCTGGCGGGCATGGGCGATCTGGTCCTTACCTGTACCGGGGATCTGAGCCGGAACCGGCAGGTTGGCCTCAAGCTCGGGCAGGGCAAAACATTGCAGCAAATCCTCGCCGAGATGGAGATGGTTGCCGAGGGGGTGAAAACCACTCGCTCCGCCATGGCCCTGGCCAAAAAGATCGGGGTGGAGATGCCCATTCTGGAGCAGGTCTATGCTATGATTTATGAGGATAAGCCGTGCGCTGAGGCGGTTCAGTCCCTGCTGGGCCGTGATTCGAAAGAGGAAATGGAAGAGGTGTGAGCTGTTTGCCTCTGGATTTTTTAGCTATGAAAGCAGCAAGTCAGCACTATCCGATGAGAAAATTGCCCAAGGCAAACAAGTCCCCTCTCCCCCTGCGGGAGAGGGATAGGGTGAGGGGGAAGGTGTATGAGGTGAGGCTGTTGGCCAGTTCACCCACCTCCCAGCCCCCTCCCGTCGAGGGAGGGGGGGCTTTATGGTAGCTGCCAAGAATGAGTGCCACCCGAGCGGATCGTATGTGGCCATTTTTTTTTCCATTCATTACGTGCTCAAGGCGGAACAGTTGCTGAAAGCCGGCGGCATCGCTCTGGATGTGGTGCCGGTGCCTCGGGAAATCAGCGGGGATTGCGGTATGGCCATAACCTTTGCCCCGGCGCAATTGGCCGAGGTGCAGGGTATTTTGGCTGCCGCCGGGATCGATATTGCCCGGATTTTTTGTAAGGAAGCGGAAGGGGTTTTCCGCGAGATACCGTGGAAGACGGATTCGTAACAACTCGGGGCGTATATTTTGGCAACACAGTCTCTGTTCATTTCTTTGTTTGCCCAAAGAAACGAACCAAAGAAAGGGCACCCCGCCACTTGTCCCGCCTAAGGCGGGATGCCCTGCGCTCCTCGATGCTGCCGGGGCTTTGCAAACTCGGCTGCGCCTCAAACAGTGCAAATCCCTTTTTCGGCAGCCTCTCCGGTGCTCGGCTGCGTGACAATGGGGAAAATACAGGAGCGGCTTGCGCCGCCCTAATTTGTTGTCAGACCATAGTGGAAGGAACAATGACCAAACTGAAACTGACCAGCACCGTCAAAGCCGCTGGTTGAGCTGCCAAATTGAGTCCGGGGGACCTGGACCAATTATTGTGCGGCCTTGACCTGCCAACCGATGCGAACCTGATCGCGGGCGCGGCAACGGGCGAGGATGCCGGGGTGTACCGTCTCAACGACGATACCGCCCTCATCCAGACGGTGGATTTTTTCACCCCCATTGTCGACGACCCCTACCAGTTCGGCCAGGTGGCTGCGGCCAATGCGCTTTCCGACGTCTACGCCATGGGCGGCAAACCGCTTTTGGCCATGAACCTGGTGGCTTTTCCCATCAAGGAGTTGGGCAGGTCCGTCCTGCAGGAGATTCTCCGCGGCGGTCTCGATAAAATCAAGGAGGCCGGGGCCTTGCTGGTGGGTGGGCACTCCATCGAAGACGCCGAATTGAAATACGGGCTGTCTGTGACTGGGGTGGTGCATCCCAACCGGGTGGTTCTTAATTCCGGGGCCAGGGTGGGCGATTTGCTGCTGCTTACCAAGCCCCTGGGCACCGGCATCCTCTCCACCGCTTTCAAAGGCGGCGTGGCCGCAAAAGGCACCGAGGCCATGATCACCATGGTCATGGCTACCCTGAACCGGGAGGCGGCCCAGCTCATGCAAACCGTGGGTCCGCATGCCTGCACCGATATCACCGGCTTCGGGCTGGTGGGACATCTCCACGAGATGGCGTGTGCCTCGGGTGTGGCCATCCGCATCGATTCGCGCTCGGTGCCGATTTTGCCCGAGACCTTGCACCACGCCGCCATGGGCATCATCCCGGAAGGCGCCTACAAAAACAAATCCTTCTACGCGCCGCACATGAATAGCGCTTTGGAAGAGATGGACCCCATGGAGATGGTTCTCCTCGATCCGCAAACCTCGGGCGGTCTGCTCATTGCCGCCTCCGCCGAGGGGATCAACTCCATTGCTGAGCGGTTGGGCAAACGGGATTATCCCCTGGATTTCGGCATCATCGGTGAGGTGGTGGCGGGTAAGCCAGGAACCATTGAAATTATGTGATGGACAGGGATAGCGCCAATCATGCTTAAATTTTTTCTGGATCATAGCGGCAAGGAAAAAGAGAGCCGCGGGCCTGTGGCGGACGAACTGATCAGGCTGGTGCTGGATTTCGGGTTTTCCAGCAGCACCGCAGCTTATGTTCTGGCTTGGGCGCTTTTTCTCATGGTGGAAAAGGTTGTTCCCGCGAGCCTGCTAAACGGCTGGCTATTTTGCACGACGGTTATTTTCCTTCTGAGGATGTTGGCTGTTCGCTGTTACTGGAAAAAACCAAAGGATCATGGCCCGAGCGGTTTTCCATGCGTGAATGCCTATGTTGGTCTGGTTTTTCTCACCGGAGTATTCTGGGGGCTGGCGACATTTTTCTTTTTCCCGCCCGGCGAGCCCTTGGTGCAATTGGGTATTGTTTTCATCGGGGCCGGTGTTACCGCCGGGGCTATTCCCATCCTTTCACCGCTGCGCAAGCTCTACTACTGGTATATCTGCCTGCCGCTTTTCCCCTTAGCCTACAGGCTTTTTGAACAGGGCGGGCTCATGTATCAGATCATGGGGGGCATCGTTCTTTTTTATATCCTGGTGCTGATCAACTCCGCGACCCGCATGCAGGAATCCCTGTTTTCCGCTCTGGAGGCCAGGTTTGTAAACGATGCCCTGGTTGCGCATCTCAGGCTGGCCAGTGAGGAAAGCGAATCCCTCAACCTGGAACTTGTTGCCGAAAACGAACGGCGCAAGGCCACGGAAGATGAGTTGGTTCACGCCCGTGATGCCGCCGAGGCAGCGAGTCGGGCTAAGGATGAGTTTCTCGCCAACATGAGCCATGAGATCCGAACGCCCATGAATGGCATTCTCGGCACCCTGCAGCTTTTGCAGGACACGAACATGGATGGATCCCAGAGCGACTATGTGAAAACTGCCTATTCCTCGGCCGAGGCGTTGCTGGGCATCCTGAACGACATCCTCGATTTTTCCAAGATCGCTGCGCACAAGCTGCTGCTTGAGGATATTCCCTTCAGCCTGCGGACACTGGTGGAAGACCTGGCGGCCCTGCTCAACGGCCAGGCCCAGGCTAAAAATATCACCCTGGTTGCGGAGATCGACCCAAACCTGCCCGAGGTGCTTCTTGGCGACCCGACCCGGATGCGGCAGGTGTTGACCAATTTCATGACCAATGCCATCAAGTTCACCCACCAGGGCG
>JAPLJH010000065.1 GCA_026388695.1 Deltaproteobacteria bacterium
CAGGGGAGGGGCGTCAATGGACTGGGCATAGAGGATGGCCCCGGCCGGCAGTGAGACTTTGAGCTTTTGCCCGATCGCCTGTTTGGGGTCTTGGATGAGTCCGGCATCCAGCATGGAGATGTCCTGCCGCCTTTGAGTGACATCCTCGCTGCCGATGATCTCGTTGCGGTTCAACCGCTTGGTCGCGTTGATCACCGTGCCGAAAAGCCTCAGGTCGCCGCTCATATTCACCTGGCCCTGCTCCTTCCCATCTTTCAGGATGGCGGCGCTGACATTCTTTTTGCCGGGGCGGGAGTCATTGGGCTTTTGGATGATCCGGTAGTCAAAACCGCCCACCGGCAAGGCCATGGCCAGGGGGCGGACGCTGAAATTGGTGATCTGGACGTCCTCTTTGGGCCAGGGGGAGTTCTGGAGCACAACCTCGCTGAAGATGTTTTCCAGCGCGGCAAGCTCCGGGGCCGCAATCCTGTCCGCCGTTTGTCCGGGAAGAGGACAGGCAAGAGAGAGCAGCACGGCAAGTATGAACAGGTGCGCCAGGCGCAGCAGCTTAGACATTATCCTCCTAACGGACCAGGGTGTTCGCCACTTCCAACAGCTTGTCCGCAGTGGTGACCGATTTGGAGTTTACCTCGTAGGCCCTTTGGGTGATGATCATGTTGACCAGTTCCTCGGTGACATCCACGTTGGAGACCTCGATGAAACGCTGCTGGATGGTGCCGAGGCCATCTTTGCCTGGGTTGGCCTCGGTTGGAGCGCCGGAGGCCAGGGTTTCTTGGAAAAGATTGGCCCCGTAACTGCGCAGGCCGCCGGGATTGATGAAGCTGTGCAGGGTGAGCTGAACTGTGGCAAGGGCCTGCTGCTGGGCATCCGTGGCGGTGAGCAGCCCATTGTTATCGATGGCGATTTTGGTTGTTCCCTGGGGCACGGTAAATTCGGGCTGCAATCTGTCGCCGTTCTGGGTGACCACGTTGCCGTTGGCGTCAAGGCTGAAAGAGCCGGCCCGGGTAAAGTAATCCTGGCCGTCGCGGAGCACCTTGAAAAAGCCAGCCCCCTCAATGGCAAAATCCAGGTCGTTGCCAGTTTCGGTGAGGCTGCCCTGGGTGAAGATCTTCTGCACCGAGGTGGGGCGGACACCGAGGCCGACCTGAATACCGGCAGGTACCCTGCCACCATCGGCGGTTTCCGTGCCCATGGCCCGGATTTCCTGGTAGTAGAGATCCTCGAACTGGGTCCGGCTCTTTTTGAAGCCAGCGGTGTTGACGTTGGCCAGGTTGTTGGCGATGGTGTCCAGCTGCAACTGCTGGCCGGTCATGCCGGTGCGTCCCGAGAATAATGCGCGGATCATGCTGGTCCCCTTATGCTAGATGTTAACGGTTATCCTACCAGGCTGCCGACCTTGCGCACGGCAAGGTCGTCCATGTCGTCCACGGCCCGGATCATTTTCTGCTGCCCTTCATAGGCGCGGTAGAGATCGATCATCTCCGTCATTTCCGTGACGGTGTTGACGTTTGATTTTTCCAGATGTCCCTGCATGAGCTGAGCATTCGGGGAGGCCTCTTCCGCTGCCCCATCCACGAGGCGGAAAAGGTTTTCGCCTTCTTTTTTTAGGGCTTTCGGGTCAGCGGTGGCCACAGCCAGGCGGTTGACCTGAACGCCATCGACATAGAGGCGGCCGTCGCTGGCCACATCGACCTTGGTGCCGGTGATGGTGACGGGTCCGGCCTCGCCGAGTACAGGGTAGCCATTGGTTGTGACCAGCAGGCCTTCGTTGTTGCGCTGGAAGTTTCCCGCCCTGGTATAGCGGACGCCGGCCGGTGTTTCGACTTTGAAAAAGCCATCCCCGGAAATAGCCAGATCAAGGGGGGCGTCAGTTTTTTGAACAACGCCCTGTTGGTGGATCGTGTCGATCCGCAGTCCTTTGCCGACCCTCTGACGGGAGCGGTTGGCCTGATAGAGCATCTCGTCGAAGGTGACGGTTTCCTTCTTGAACCCCGGCGTATCGACATTCGCCAGGTTGTTGGTCACCTGGTTGAGCCGTTGCTCCTGGTTGAGCAGGGTTTCAACGCTTTCTATTAGTCCGAGCCTGTTGTTGATGAACATGGCATACCTCTCGTGTGTTTGTGCTTTGTTGTTGCAAGAGGCGTGCCGAGTTTGCTGGGCGGTTGGGGTGGAGGCGATGGTGTTGCCGTAAAGCTAATAAAAACAGCAAGATGCGCGAGATATGGCGGGCGAGGTGCTCGGGGAGGTGGGTGTCAAAAAAATGGATGCGTTCGCGTGGTGGCCGGTATATTTTTCCTAGCGGGGTTGGGCTGGGTGTAATGGTTTTTTGGTGCTATGAGCGGGTCATCTTGGTGTTGGCCCGGTAGATAAAGGCGAGGATCTCCGCCACCACCAGATAGGTGTCCGGGGGGATGTCGGCATTGAGGTTCAGCTTGGCCAGAATCTCCACCAGGTCGGCATCCTCCTGGATGGGGATGCCGTGTTCTATGGCCAGGGCGATGATTTTTTCCGCCAGTTCTCCTGCACCCTTGGCGACAACCTTGGGCGCTGCATCACGGGTTGTGTCGTAGCGGAGGGCAACGGCCTTTTTTTTTGTTGGGGTATCTGGCATTATGGGCGCTACGTTAATGGTTGTATGAGAAAGGGCTGTTGTTCCTAATTATACCCCACAACAATCGCGGCGGATGAAAAAAATGCAATTCGGACAAACCTTACAGTCGGGAAGGCTTATCTTGCGGTACAAGCGGTTTCTCGCCGACGTGGCAATGGACGATGGCCGTCTGCTCACCGTGCATTGCCCGAATTCCGGCAGCATGTCGGGCTGTAAGGAGCCTGGCAGCCCGGTGCTCATCTCCCTGGCGGACAACCCCAAGCGCAAATATCCTCATACCCTGGAGATGGTGCGGGTCGGCACGACCTGGGTGGGGATCAACACCGCCCGGACCAACGGGCTGGTCGCCGAGGCTATTCAAGCCGGGGTGGTGGCGGAACTGGCCGGGATCGAGACGATCCGGCCTGAGATTAAGGTGTCGGATAAGAGCCGTCTGGATTTTCTCCTTACCAGTGGGGAGGAAAAAATCTATGTGGAGGTGAAGAATTGTAGCCTGGCCCTGAGTAGGGCGGCCATGTTCCCTGATGCTGTTACCGTGCGGGGCGCGAAGCATCTGGCCGAGCTGCTGACCCTGCGCCAAACCGGCTGCCGGGCCGTGGTTTTTTTCTGTGTCCAGCGGGAGGATGTGGATTATTTTTCGCCAGCCGAGCATATTGATCCGGGCTATGCCCAGGCCCTGCGGGAGGTGGCGGCCCAGGGGGTGGAGGTGTTGGCCTATGGGGCGGCTCTGAGCCCAGAGACAATCACCGTTGTCCGCCAGCTGCCGGTGCGTCTGGGCCGATTTTAAGTCTCAAAGTGATTCCCACTCAATTGCAGCAATGGTTTTAGGTGATATTGGCACTGTTCATTTCTTTGCTTGCCCAAAGAAACGAACCAGCAGCGAAGCGGCGAAGAAAGGGCACCCCTGTCACTTGTCCCGCCGCTGGCGGGATGCCCTGTGCTCCTCGATGCTGCCGGGGCTTTGCAAACTCGCTGCGCTCAAACAGTGCAAATCCCTTTTTCGGCAGCCTCTCCGGTGCTCGGCTGCGTGCCAATGGGGATAAAAAATTGGCGCTGCTTTTCTCAGCTTGCACCGTGGAAGGCCTTACAATAGAATGGAAAAAGAATAGGGGCGCATGGCGCGGCCAGGGGAGAATATGATGCAGGAAAAACGAAAAGCCGTGGTGCTTTTGAGCGGCGGGCTTGATTCGGCCACGGTTTTGGCCATGGCCATGGCCGAGGGCTATGAATGCTGCTGCCTGAGCTTTGCCTATGGCCAGCGTCAGCAGGTGGAACTGGAGCGGGCCAAGGCCAATGTTGCTCGCAGGGGGATCGCAAACCATCTCATCCTCCGCCTGGACCTCGACGCCATCGGCGGTTCGGCCCTGACCACGGATACCGCAGTGCCCAAGGGCCGCAGTCAGGAGGAGATGAACGCCTCCATTCCCATCACCTACGTGCCTGGCCGCAACACCATCTTCCTCTCCTATGCCATGGCCTGGGCCGAGGTGCTGGGGGCAGGCGATGTTTTTCTCGGGGTCAATGTCATGGATTACAGCGGCTACCCCGACTGCCGCCCGGAATTTCTCGAAGCCTTTGAGCGGATGGCCAATCTGGCCACCAGGACCGGGGTGGAAGGGGAAACCCGTTTCCGGGTCCATGCCCCGCTCCTCAAGTTGACTAAGAGGGAGATCATCGAAAAGGGGTTCGAGCTCGGGGTGGATTACGGCCTGACCCACAGTTGTTATGACCCGGACAAACAGGGACGGGCCTGCGGCTCCTGCGACAGCTGCCTGTTGCGGCTCAAGGGCTTTGCCGAGGCCGGGCGGGTTGATCCGGTGGAGTACCAGTGAACATGCACAACGGAGAGGGAACCATGAAGAATGCATTGGGCGGCCTGTTCATGGTCGGCCTGCCAGGGACGGAGCTGGATGATTCCACCCGCGATCTCATTAATACATACGGGATCAATAATTTTATCCTGTTCAAAAGAAATGCCGAGAACCCGGAGCAGATCCGCACCCTCTGTCGCGGGCTTGCCGGGGCCTGCCGGAAGGCCGGGTTGGGTGCGCCGCTGATCTCCATCGATCAGGAGGGTGGCACCGTGGCTCGGCTCAAAGCCCCAGATTTTACGGAGTTTCCCGACGCCAGGCTGCTTGCGGAAAGCGAGCGGGCCGAGGAGCTGTTGACCGACTATGCCACGACCTGCGCCAAGGAGTTGCTGGCGGTGGGTATCAACATGAATCTGGCCCCGGTGTTGGATGTGAGCCCAGCCGGACTTGGGTTGTTCATGGAGCGCCGTTCCCTGGGCGGGACGCCGGAGCAGGTGGCCCGGTTGGGTGCGCTGGTGATTGCGACCATGCAGGAGAACGGCTTGGCTGCTTGCGCCAAGCATTTCCCCGGCCTGGGAGGAGCAACCCTGGACCCCCACAAGGTGCTGCCCGTGGTGGACCGCTCGCTTGAGGAGTTGCGCGGGTGCGATCTGGTGCCATTTGCCGCCGCGATCCGGGCGGGAGTGGCCGGGGTGATGACCTCTCACACCGTATACCCGCAGCTTGATCCCGATCTTCCCGCTACCCTGTCGCCGCGTATTTTGGGCGGAGTGCTCCGGGATGAGCTGGGCTACGACGGGATGGTGGTTACCGACGACCTGGAGATGGGGGCCATTGAAAATGAAGGCACCGTTGCGGATGCCGCTCTTGTGGCTTTTAAAGCCGGGGCGGATATGCTGCTGATCTGCCATGAGCATTCTAAGATCATTGCGGCTTATGAGCTGCTGAGTAAGGCTGTGGGCGGGGAGGTTTCCGAGGAACGGGTGCGGAAGTCGTTGGGTAGGATTGGTGAAGTGCGGCGGCGGTTTGCCGGGGTGTGAGAGGTATATTGAGTATATTCCCAGCTATCATGTTTTCGTATGATAGTCAGTCCGTAAGATAACTTGTTGGGTGTCAAGGAGTCGTCATGGCAATTGACTGGAATGCTGTAGCAACTATCGCCGCACCGGTGATTGCACTGTTTATCGGTGCATGGGTGAATCAACGATTCGAGAGTCGTCCGGTACTCATTTCTTATTTCAGTCACGTTTCGGCGTTTCGCCACACGCCAGCAGGAGGCGAACCTCTTCATATAAACACGCATTCTGTAGTCTTGCGCAATGCCGGACGTCAGAGTGCAACGAATGTTCGTTTGCATCATGCCTATCTCCCTGATTTCAATATTTTTCCTGTAGTAGTCCATAATGTCGAAGTTTTGCCGGACGGTTCGAAAGATATTGTCATTCCAGTCCTAGTTCCAGGAGAAGAGATCACTGTTTCCTATCTGTACTTTCCTCCGCTAGTTGCTGGGCAAGTAAACGCAGGTATCAAATGCGACCGAGGTTTTGCTAATCAAATCACAGTGCTCTTGCAGCGCCAGTACCCGCGTTGGTTTAACCGCACAGTGATCGCATTGTTTCTCGTGGGGGTGGTCACCGTTTGTTATCTAATTTACGTTAGCATTTCGGCAGTGGCGCGGTGAGTTAGGGCGCTGCTCTTGTAAGAAAATCCCCGTAAAACGAGAAAAATCGGGACGGATTTATTTTTCTGATTACCACGCAATCTCAGTAGTCAGAGGAATCCGCTTCATCCTTCTGTTCTTTTTCTTTGCTTGTCCAAAGAAAAAGAACCAAAAAGAAAAGGCACCCTGCCACTCGCCGTGTGATCAAGTCACACTGCTGTCCCGCCGTTGGCGGGATGCCCTGTGCTTCTCGATGCTGCCGGGGCTTTGCAAACTCGGCGTCGCCTCAAACAGTGCAAATCCCCTTTTCGGCAGCCTCTGCGGTGCTCGGCTGCGTGACAATGGGGAGATAGTCCCATGAAAAATCGGTCTGATCGTGGGCCGAATCCCACCTCTCCCGTCCCTGTTTTTTTCTTGCACCTCCCACGAAGAGAAGCTGTTTTTTCGCCTGGCATCGTGGTAGAATATAATCGAAAGCTCTCCAGTCGGCTGCCCCCTGCGGGCGGCAATTTAATCACTTGTGATGGAGGAACTGCATGGAACTACAAGTTGAAGGACGGAACCTGGAAATTCGTAACGCTTGGCAGGAAAAAATCGAAGAGGAGAAAGGGCGCCTTGATCGCCACCATCCCGGGCTTGTTCACCATCTGCGCATCTCCATTGAGGAGACCGCCGGGCATAAGACGGGCGGTCATGAGGTCCGCCTGGTTGCTTCCGTTCCTAATGACACCGTGGTTGTGAAAAGAAAAGGCGAGGCGGTGCGGCCCCTGTTGGTCGAGGCGTTTGACACCCTGGGACTCCAGTTGAAGGAGATGCAGCGCAAGCGGCGGCAGAACGGCAAGGAGCCGGAGGCCGGGGCTGTTGGACCGTCCATGGGCACCATCAAGAGCCTGTTCCCCTATGAATCCTACGGGTTTCTCATGACCCCGGATGGCCAGGAGGTATATTTTCACGAGAACGCCCTCAAGGATGTGACCATGGCCCAGTTGGCCGAAGGTGACGCAGTTCGTTTTGGCGAGGGTGAAGGGGATAAAGGGCCGACTGCGGCTTGGGTAAAGTTGGCTAAATAAGCAAGCGAACGCGGAGTCGCACAGGGCGCAAAGATACCAGGAAAAGAGATCTTTGCGCCTTGGCATATCCGCGGTACATAAAATTTTCGGGAGTGAAGGACTAACCGATGACCGTGTTGCAGCAGGTTGGGCTTGGCTCGGAATACCTGCAAGAAAAAGAAGAAATAATCTGCCAAAAGATTGCCGCCCGCAAGAAAGAGTTGGGCGGCAACCTTTTAATTTTGGGGCATCACTACCAGCAGGAGGCGACCTTTCAGTTCGCCGATCTGACCGGGGATTCCCTCAAGCTTGCCCGTAATGCCGCCGAGGCCAAGGACCGGAAGTACATCGTCTTTTGCGGCGTGCATTTCATGGCCGAATCCGCCGACATCCTGACCGCGCCGGACCAGGTGGTTATCCTCCCCGATCTGCGGGCCGGTTGTCCCATGGCCGACATGGCCGATAGCGACGAGGTGGCCTCGGCTTGGCAGGAGTTGGCCGGTGTGGATACAGGTCGGGTGATTCCTGTGACCTATGTCAACTCTTCGGCTCGGATCAAGGCCTTCGTCGGGACACGGGGCGGTTCGGTCTGCACCTCTTCCAATGCCGAGCGGGTGCTGACCTGGGCGCTCTCCCAGGGGGACAAGGTCTTTTTCTTCCCCGACGAGCATCTGGGCCGCAACTCTGCCAGCGCCTTGGGGATTCCCGAGGACGAGGTGGTGCTGTGGCAGCGAGGCATGCCCTTGGGCGGCAATACCCCGGAAGCGTTGCGCAAGGCCAGGGTGATCCTCTGGGACGGCTACTGCACGGTGCACATGGAGTTTTCCGCTTCCCTGTTGGGCCAGTGGCGCGAGCGGATTCCGGGAATCAGAATCATCGTGCATCCTGAGTGCCGCAACGAGGTGGTGAGCCGGGCCGACCAGTACGGCTCCACCGAGGCGATCATCAAGGCGGTGGCCGATTCCCCGCCAGGCACTAAATGGGCCATCGGCACCGAGGTCAATCTGGTGAACCGGCTCAAGTGTCAGTATCCGGACCGGGAGATCCACCTGCTTGCCCCATCCCCGTGCCTGTGCGAGACCATGTACCGCATCCGACCTGCCAGCCTCCTCTGGGTGCTCGACAATCTGGCCCAAGGACGGGTGGTCAACCAGATCACGGTGCCGTCCGATGTAGCGGCGGAGGCCAAACTTGCCCTGGACCGGATGCTGCGGATATAACCGGGGTGTTTTGTTCCTTTTGTGCTCTGCGTGAGATAAGCCTTTTTTGAAACCATCAATTGTCCCTGACATGATGTAACAAGGATTTTGCTATGTGTGGAATAGTTGGGTATGTGGGTCAGCGGCATGTGCTGCCCATTCTGCTGGAAGGTTTGAAGCGTCTGGAGTACCGGGGCTATGATTCTGCCGGGGTGGTGTATGTCCACGGCGGCAAGCTTCAGAAGCACCGGGCCGCAGGTAAGCTCGGCAAGCTCGAAGAGCTGCTCGAAACAGTGCGGGATCGCGACAGCCATATCGGCCTGGGCCATACCCGCTGGGCCACCCACGGCGCGCCTTCCGAGATCAATGCCCACCCGCACTGCGATTGCAGCGGCGATCTGGTGGTGGTCCATAACGGGATCATCGAAAACTACCATACCCTCCGGGAAGAGCTGAAGGGACGCGGGCATGTCTTTTGTTCGGAAACCGACACCGAGGTGCTGGCCCATCTCATCGAGGAGCATCTCTCCGGCGGCGATCTGGTCAAGGCGGTGCGCCAGGCCCTGAAAAAGGTGGAAGGTTCCTACGCCATCGGGGTTTTGTGGGCTGGTCAGCCGGACCGACTCGTGGCGGTGAGACATCAAAGCCCCCTGGTTCTGGGGATTGCCGAGGGTGGCGGTTGCCTGATGGCTTCGGATATCCCGGCCCTGCTTCCCTACACCAATCAGGTGGTTTTTCTGGATGACGGGGAGCTTGCCGTCCTGAAAATGGGGGACTGGCAGGTGATGGGTCTGGCCAATGGCCGGAAGGTGGTCAAAAAAATCAAGACCATTGAGTGGAACGCGGCCATGGCCGAGAAGGGCGGGTATCGGCATTTCATGCTCAAGGAGATATTCGAGCAGCCCCAGGCCATTCTTAACACCTTCCGGGGTCGGCTCGACCCGGAAACAGGCAAGGTGCAACTGCCCGAGATTGGCCTGAGCGCGGCGGAGCTGAAAAAGATCAGCCGCATCTCCCTGGTGGCCTGCGGTACCTCCTGGCATGCGGCCCTGGTGGCCAAATACTGGCTGGAAAAATGGGTGGGCATCCCGGTTGAGGTGGATATCGCCTCGGAGTTCCGTTACCGTCGCCTGCTGCTCGACGATACCGTGATGGTGGTGCCCATCTCCCAGTCCGGCGAAACCGCCGACACCCTGGCGGGCTTGCGGCTGGCCAAGAAGATGGGGGCCAAGGTCATCGCCATCTGCAACGTGCTGGGCAGCACCATCACCCGGGAGGCGCACGGCACGATTTACACCCATGCCGGGCCGGAGATCGGGGTGGCCTCCACCAAGGCCTTCACCTGCCAGCTCACGGCCCTGCTGCTGCTCACGCTTTTCTTGGGCGAGATTCGCAAGACTATTGCCCCCAAGGAGCGCAAGTCCATCGGTCATGCCCTCCTCGAACTGCCCGCCCTCATGGAGCAAGAACTGCCCCGCTTGCAGGAGGAAACAGCCCGTATTGCCGAGGCTTTTGCCCAGAGCCGGGATTTTCTCTACCTGGGTCGGGGGAGCAATTTCCCCATTGCCCTGGAAGGGGCCTTGAAGCTCAAGGAAATATCGTACATCCACGCCGAAGGCTATGCGGCCGGCGAACTCAAGCACGGCCCCATCGCCCTTATCGATAGGGATATGCCGGTTCTGGCCCTGGCCCCAAGGGATAGCGTCTACGAAAAGGTCATTTCCAACGTGGAAGAGGTCAAGGCCCGGAGCGGCAGGATCATCCTCGTTGCCAACGCGGGCGATAAAAACTGCAAGCGCATCGCCGAGCAGGTGATCACGGTGCCGGTCTGCCATGAGGAGTTGAACCCGATCCTCTTTGTTCTGCCCCTACAGCTGTTGGCCTATGAGATTGCCATTCTGCGTGGCTGTGACGTGGACCAACCCCGGAATCTGGCCAAGAGCGTCACGGTGGAATAGGGCGGGTTCCTACTCCTTGCGGGCCGGACCTCTGAAGCCGAAAAAGAATTTGAGTCCCTGGCGGACGGGTGCGGAAAATATCTTTTTGGAAAAAATCGAGCCGACCACCTTTTTGTTGATCTCCCCCAAGGTGGGGTAAGGGTGGATGGCCGAGGCAATCTTTGACAAGCCCACGCCGCCGTTCATCACAGCCACCCATTCGTTCAAGAGCTCTCCGGCCTGGGGTCCGAGAATCTGCACGCCGAGCGGTTTTCCCTTTCGGCCCAACAGCAGCTTGATTCTCCCGACACTTTCTCCGTCGGCCAAGCCCCGATCGTTATTGCTGAACTCCTCGCACCATACCGTATAGTCGAGTCCTGCCTTTTGGGCGTTTTTTTCGTTGAGTCCGATGGAAGCCAGGCCCGGATGGGTATAGGTGCACCAGGGAACCAGGCTGTAATCGACTTTCTTGGGCAGATGAAAAACCGCGTTGCTCAACACCACCCCACCTTCATAGCCGGCAACATGGGTGAACTGATAGCCGCCGATGACGTCGCCGGCCGCATAGATATGGCGGTGGCTGGTCCGCAGAGAGCGGTTCACTGCAATCCCCTTGTGGTCGAAAGGAACATCGATTTTCTCCAGCCCGAGCCCTTCCACGTTCGGTGAGCGGCCCATGGCAACCAGGATCGCCTCGGCCGCAAGGTGCATGGTAACGCCTGCCGCATTTTGCACCACCACTTCCCGTTCGTTTCCCAGATCAGCCACCCGGACCACCGCAGTGTTTAGGAGAAAGGTCACCCCCTCCTCCTCTAGGGCCTGCTGGACGATCTGGGCCATATCTCGGTCTTCCTTGCTCAGGATCTGGTCGCTGCGCTGGATCACCGTCACCTTGGCGCCAAGGCGACAGAAGGCCTGGGCCATTTCCACGGAGATGGGGCCGCAGCCGAGAATGATCAGAGTGGCGGGGAGTCTCTCCAGCGAGAAAATGTCGCGGTTGGTCAGATAGGGTGTTGTTGGCAACCCAACGATGGGGGGAATGGTTGCGGATGAGCCGGTGGCGATGACCCAGGCGCGGGCGGAAATGGTTTTCCCGCCCAACCTGATGGCGTGTTCGTCGGTGAAGATCGGGTCGCCGAATTCCACCTGGGTGCCGAGTTTGTTAAACCGCGCCACCGAGTCATGCTCCTGGATAACGCTGATCACCGACTGGATTCTGGCGGCGATCTGGCGAAAATCCACGGCAGGCGGGGTAATGGCCGGAAGGCCGAATTTCGGCCCGTTTTTCATGAGATGATAGACATGGGCGGTTTTGAGCAGGGTCTTGCTCGGCACGCAGCCGTAGTGGAGGCAGTCGCCGCCCAGTGCCGTTTCTTTTTCCACCAGCAAGGTCTTGGCCCCAAGCTGCGCCGCGCCGGATGCCACCGTGAGCCCCGCGGCACCGCCGCCGATGATACCCAGATCGTAATCGTAGTTGGCCATGCGGTTTTTTCTCCGTCTTGTCGGGTTTATGGCAGCGTTGGCTTGAGAATTTGCTGCTTCCATAGTAGGATGTGCCGCAGAATCGATACGGTGAGCAGCGCAGCGTGCGCTCTACGGGTTCTGGATAAAGTATACAGCATTATTCTGTCGCCAGGCCAAGGCAAAATCAACTGGGCTTGCAGCGGCAGGGCATGAGGAGCGGAGATGAAGAAAAAAGCATTGATTACCGGGGTGACAGGGCAGGACGGCGCCTATCTGGCGGAATTTCTCCTGGAAAAAGGCTACGAGGTACATGGCCTGAAGCGGCGGACCTCCCTGTTCAACACCGATCGTATCGACCATATTTTTCAGGACCCCCATGAAACAGATGTAGCCTTTATCCTGCACCATGGTGATATGACCGATTCCAGCAGCCTGATCCGTATCATTCAGAAGGTGCAGCCCGATGAGGTTTACAATCTGGCAGCCCAGAGCCACGTGGCAGTCTCCTTTGAGGAGCCGGAATATACTGCGGATTCGGACGCTCTCGGCGCCTTGCGAATCTTGGAGGCAATCCGGATTCTGGGGTTGGAGAAAAAAACCAGATTCTATCAGGCCTCTACCTCGGAGCTGTTCGGCAAGGTGCAGGAGACCCCGCAGCGGGAAACCACTCCGTTTTATCCCCGATCCCCCTACGCGGTGGCCAAGCTCTATGCCTACTGGATCACGGTGAATTACCGGGAGGCTTATGGAATCTATGGCTGCAACGGAATTTTATTCAACCACGAATCCCCGATCCGCGGCGAAACCTTTGTCACCAGAAAGATTACCCGGGGTCTGGCCCGGATCGCCGTGGGCCTGCAGGGCTGCATCTATCTTGGCAACATGAATGCCCTGCGGGACTGGGGACATGCCAAGGATTTCGTCGAGATGCAGTGGCTCATGCTCCAGCAGGAGAGCCCGGAGGATTTCGTGATCGCCACCGGCGAACAGCACAGTGTGCGGGAGTTTGTCGAGGTGGCGGCCGGGGAGCTTGGGGTTCGGCTTCGCTGGGAGGGGGAAGGAGTTGCCGAGATCGGTATCGTGGCCTCGTTGGCCGATGCCCCTGAGGGGACGGCGTTTTCTGTTGGGCAGGTTGTTGTTCGGGTGGACCCGCGCTACTTCCGGCCCACGGAGGTGGAAACCCTGTTGGGCGACCCGACGAAGGCCAAGGAAAAGTTGGGCTGGACCCCGAAGATTACCTTTGCCCAGCTGGTAACCGAGATGGTGCATGAGGATCTTTCGATTGCCCGGCGGGATAAAATGTGTCAGCAGAGCGGGTTTAAGGTTTTCTCCCGCCACGAACAGCCATAATACCCCCCTTTCGCGTATCGTTTCGATGACAACAAAGATTCTGATAACCGGCGGCAACGGCCTGGTTGGGCGCAATTTTCTGGAGCATCCGGCAATGGCCGGGTTCGTGCTGCTGGCCCCACCCAGCAGCGAGCTCAACCTGCTCGATTACGGGCAGGTCGCCCAGTATCTCGCCGAGCATCGGCCCGAGGTGATCATCCATGCCGCAGGCCGGGTTGGTGGGATTGAGGCGAACCTGCGGGAGCCGGTTCGTTTTTTTCTCGATAATCTCGATATGGGCCGCAATCTGGTCTGGGCCGCGCGCCAGCAGGGTGTGCCCCGGCTTATCAATCTTGGCAGTTCCTGCATGTATCCGCGCAACGCCCCCAATCCCCTGCGGGAGGACATGATCCTCCAGGGGGAGCTGGAGCCCACCAACGAAGGCTACGCCCTGGCTAAGATCGCCACGGCCCGTCTCTGTCAGTATATCGCCAGGGAAGACAGCGGCTATGCCTATAAAACCCTGATCCCCTGCAACCTCTACGGTCGCCACGATAATTTTTCTCCGGCCAGCTCCCATCTCATTCCGGCGGTTATCCACAAGATGCACCGGGCCAAAGAGGAGAACCGGGAAACGGTGGAAATCTGGGGCGACGGCCTGGCCCGCCGGGAGTTCATGTACGCAGGCGACCTGGCCGATTGCTTGGTCAAGGCGGTGTGCTCGTATGAAACCCTGCCGGAGATGATGAACGTGGGGATCGGGCGGGATTGCACCATTCTCGAATATTACCAGGCGGTGGCCGAGGTGGTTGGTTTTCGAGGCACCTTTGTGCACAATTTGGCCAAGCCCGTGGGCATGCAGCGCAAACTCGTGGATGTGCAACGGGCTGCTGTCTGGGGCTGGACCGCGCAAACCTATCTTAAGCAAGGCATTGAGCAGGCGTACAACTATTACTTGCAACAGCAGGAGCATGGAGCATGAGCAGATATCCATTGGCATGTACCTCCTGGGATGAGGCTGAATACGAGGCCATGGCCCAGGTTGTTCAATCCGGCAGATTTTCCATGGGCGAGCATGTCGTAGGCTTTGAACAGGAGTTTGCCCGACATTTCGGTTCACGATATTGTGTTATGGTCAATTCCGGCTCTTCGGCGAATTTGCTCATGGTGGCAGCCCTTTTTTACCGGGAAAACAAGGCAGAGCGGCTGGTGGCTGGGGACGAGGTTATTGTGCCCGCGGTTTCCTGGAGCACCACCTATTTTCCTCTGCATCAGTATGGCTTGAAGCTCAAGTTTGTGGATATTGACCCGGCCACCCTGAACTATGATCTTGTCCAGCTTGCAGACGCCGTAAGCGAGCGGACCCGGCTGGTCATGGCCGTGAACCTTCTGGGAAACCCCAATGATTTCGCCGCGATTCAGGCGATTGTGGCGGGCAAGGATGTTATCCTCATCGAGGACAACTGCGAGTCCATGGGCGCGACTTTTGACGGGAAGATGGCTGGAACCTTCGGCCTCATGGGCAGCTTCAGCTCGTTTTTCAGCCATCACATCTCCACCATGGAAGGGGGGATGATCCTCACCGACGACGAGGAATTGTTCCACATCCTCCTCAGTCTCCGGGCCCACGGCTGGACCAGGAATTTGCCCAAGGTGAACAGGGTTTGCGGCGTGAAGGGGGATAACCCCTTTGAGGAATCTTTCCGTTTTGTGCTGCCCGGCTACAACGTGCGGCCCTTAGAACTCAGCGGCGCCCTGGGGATGACCCAGATACGCAAGCTCCCGGAGTTCGTAAAGGTTCGCCGGGAGAATGCCGCGAAATTCCTCCGCCTCATGGAGGCCTTTCCGCAGCTGCAGATTCAGCGCGAGATCGGGGCAAGTAGCTGGTTCGGCTTCAGTCTGGTGGTGCGGGAGGGCGCGCCGTTTTCCCGGGAGGATGTGGTCCGGACTCTGGACAGTTCCGGAATTGAGTGCCGTCCCATTGTGGCGGGTAATTTTGCCCGCTGTGAGGCCGTGCGTTGGCTCGATGCCACGAACCATGGCGCTCTTGCCCAGGCGGATTGGATTGACCGCAACGGGCTGTTCATCGGTAATCACCATTATCCGTTGGATGAACAGTTTGCGCTTCTCGGCGAGGCGCTCAAAAAATTGCCTTGCTGACAGGGCCGCTGATATTTTTTCCCCAACAGCCTCCGTGGCCATTATGAAAACAATCTGGTCCGCTCCCCCGCAAGAGTCCTTGCCGAACAAAAAGCCACCGGTCCTTTTCCTGCCCGGCTGGGGTTTTTCCGGGCAGGTGCTTGAGCTGGCGGACAAGCAGTGTTCCTGGGCAAGTCCGTCTGCTTCGCTGGACCCCGCCACTGCCTTATCGGAAATTTTCGCCTTTCTCAGTCAGTATCACCTTGAAACCATACATCTGGTCGGCTGGTCCCTGGGCGCGTTCCTGGCTTTTGATTGTGCCTGCGCCTTTCCCGAAAAGGTTACGGGTCTGACCCTGATGGGTATGCGGGCTTCCTGGCCGTCCTCGGAAATCGAGGCCATCCGCCAGGGCCTTGCGACCGATCCCCAGGCATTCTTGCGTGATTTTTACCGCAAAAGTTTTTTGGGCTATAAAAAAGAATCCCGGAGGTTTGTGGCCGAACAACAGGAGGCGCTTCTGGAATCTCTGGACATGCAGGTCCTTGGCCGGGGGCTCGATTATTTGGCCCAATGGCGGCTGCCTGCGCAGGTACCGCAATGTCCGGTTTCCTGTTGGCATGGGCGGCGGGATATCATTGCGCCGATGGCGGAGCAGGCTATGATCCCTGGAGCCCGCACCACCATCATTGAGCATGGCGGGCATGCGCTTTTTCTTGACCGGGAGTTTGTCCTAGGTGAGTGAGTCCAGGAAACAAAGAATTCGGCAACGGTTTTCCCGTGCCGCCGGGACCTATGACGCCCATGCCGAGGTGCAGAAGGAGCTGGCGCTTCGCCTGCTGCGGGAGCTTCCTGAGGGGCGCGGGGGCGAAGGCATCCAACGTATCCTGGAGATCGGCTGCGGCACCGGGCGTTTCACCGCGATGCTTGCCGAACGCTACCCAAAGGCCCGGATTGTTGCCCTTGATTTTGCCGAAGGCATGGCGCAGCTGGCCGGAAAGCGGTTGGCAGACACGGGTAATGTCTCCGTGCTCTGTGAGGATGGGGAACGCTTCCTGGCCAGCTGCGCTGACACCTTTGATCTGATCTGCGCCAATTCCACCTTGCAATGGTTTGACGACCTCGGGGCGGCCCTGGGGCAGATTGGCCGGCTGCTTTCCGATCAAGGCCGTTTTGTCGGGGTGCTGTTCGGCCCTCGGACCTTCAGCGAGCTG
>JAPLJH010000090.1 GCA_026388695.1 Deltaproteobacteria bacterium
GTACATGGGCAACCCCAGAGCGACGGTCATCAGCGGCACCATGAACGGGCCGCCGCCGAAGCCGAACATCGAGGACAGGATGGAAATGAGAAAGCCGCCGAGACAGCCGACCCACATGTTGACTTCAAATTCATGACCCCAAAAATCTACTTTCATAACGGATTCCTCCTGATAGTGTTTTTATTTCTGGTCCGTGGGGCAGGCTTTGGTGCCTTCTTCGCCTTTTTTGGCACACTCTTCCGCCCGCTTCTTGAACTCTTTCAGGATGGCCTGCTCCTTTTTGTTTTTATCAAGATAGCCGGGGGTGGTTTGCCAGAACATCAGGCCGGACAGTACGATCAGGATCCAACCGAAGGCGAATTTGAACTGATCCAGGGTGATCATCTCGGTAAGTTTGGGGCCGATGAAGGCACCCACCAGCATGGCGCAGCCGACGCCGATGCCCAGCTTCCAGTTGATGAACTTGATCTTTGAGTAGTTGAAGATGCCGGAGCCCTGGGAAAAGAGCACGGTGGGCATGACCGTGCCTGCCACGATGGTGTGGGGCAGGGGGAAGAGCGAGACTAAGACGGGGTTGAGCATGAAGCCGCCGCCCGCGCCCATCAACACGCCGAAGATGGAGATGCCCAGGCAGAGGACAAAGGGCCAGATCAGGTTGATGCTGGTGCCTGCGGAATCAAGATACATGGTGGGAAAGGTCACGGTGTTTTCGAAGTTGGCGGCCTCGCTCTTGACCTTCTTGACTGTTTCCTTGTCGCCTTCCTTGATGCGCTCGGTGACGGCGGTGACGGTGACGTTGTACTTGCCAGGGGCCTGGCCAGCAGGAACCTTGATTTTGGCGGTGTAGGTGCCATCGGGCTGGGTTTCGATGTTGGCACCCAGCAGTTTGTCAACCTTGCCGAAGCGGCCCTTCACCAGCTTCATGGATTCGCGTTTGCTCTCTTTCTCGTCCATGGGGTCCAGCAGATCGCCGCGGGAGCCGATGATGCTGGCCATGATGGTGGCCTGATAGCTGTCAATCTTGATCTTGGCCGGGGCGCTGTACGCGGCGTCGGCGCCGATTTTTTTCAGCACCTCGGAATACTTCCAATCCTTGCCTGCGGCCTTGGCGGCATCCAGCTCCGGCTGCATGTCTTTTGGCACGAGAATTTTGTAGAACGCGGGCATTTCATGGGTCAGGTAAAATTTGTAGGGAATCTTGCCGGTTTTTTCGTCCTTCTTGCTGTCGAAACGGTTGGCCCGTACCTTTTTGTCGGCGGAATAGTACTCGATATAAACCTGAGACCCTGCCGGGGCCTGGCCGCTGACGGTGATCTCTCCACCGTTGGCAAGCGAGGTTTTGTCGAGCGTAATGGTTGGAGCAGGGGCCTCTTCTTTGGCCTGTGCCTGCGGGGTGATGGGCAAGACCATCATCACCAGGGCGAGTAACGGCAACACACTGAACTTGACTTTCATACCATTCACCTCCTGTCTGAAATGAAAAAGTTTTTAAAGACGGCTTTTCCCTAAGTTCCCCCCCTGTTGTGCCGTTGCACCTCCTTGCTGTGTGGTTTTCTAAGTTTTACAGGTGCGACCGCTTGTTGAACAAAGACGTTCGAGCCTGATGCGTTTTGGTTGATGCCGGAGAGGGGTGCAATCGCCTCCTCTTAATGGTTGAGCAAAGCAATAACAGTGCCGAACCGGTGAGGGGGGGATGGTTTTTTCGTATCAGCTTGATTGTGTGGGGATGTTGCTGTTTTTTTCCGCAGGAGGCTGGGAGGAAAATAGCCGCAAAACAGACCGGGAGATGCCGCAAAAAATATGCACCGCTGCTTTTTTGCGGCATGCAATTTTCTGGCGGGGGATGACAGCTGCGGACTCGGAGAATCTTCCGGGGGAAGATTATTTGTTTGGCGGGGTGCGGAATTTTTCCGCAGTGAGGCCAAAGCGCCGCATGAGTTTTTGAAAGGCCTGGCGATTCATGCCGCTTGCCTGGGCAGCGGCTGTCACATTACCGCCGTTTTGCTGCAAGGCGTCGGCCAGATAGGCGGCGGAGAAATCTTCCACCAGGCGCTGTTTGGCGAGATTGTAGGGCAGGCCGTGCAGATTCTCGGTGGTTGGCCTGGGGTTAGAAGCCCCCCCTTCCGGTTCCGCCAGCTGTTTGGTGGAGATGGTGCGGTCATCGGCAAGCAACACCGCCCGCTTGATAACATTCTGGAGTTCCCGGACATTGCCTTGCCAGTGGCGCTTCACCAGAGCGGGAACAGCGTCCGCAGCAAAGATAAGGCCATCGCGGTTGTATTCCTTGGCGAAAGCCGCGAGAAAATGCTGGGCCAGGGCCGGGATGTCTTCCGACCGATTTCGTAGGGGCGGCATGGTGATGGTCACCACGTTGAGGCGGTAGAAAAGATCTTCCCGGAAAAGCCCCAGGCGCATTTTCTCTTCCAGATTCTGGTTGGTGGAAGCCAGCACCCGGACATCCACGGCCAGGCTTTTTGTTTGGCCCAGGGGCATGATCTCTTTTTCCTGGAGAACCCGGAGCAGCTTGGTCTGGAGAGCAATGGGGAGATCGCCTATTTCGTCCAGCAGAAGGGTTGAGCCGTTGGCTTCGAGAAACAGGCCTTTTTTGTCGTGGATCGCACCGGAGAAGGCGCCCCTGACATAGCCAAAGAGCTCGCTTTCTAGAATATGTTCCGGCAGGGCAGGGCAGTTCACCGTGACCATGGGTTTCTTGTTTCTGGCGCTCAGCCCATGCAGGGCTCGGGCGGCCAGTTCCTTGCCCGTGCCCGATTCGCCACGGAGCAGGACGGTGACGTCGGTGTCGGCCAGCCTGCCGATCAGCCCGTAGACCTCTTTGATTTTTGCCGAGGCGCCGGTGAAACCGGGAAAGGCTTCTTGGTCGACCAGCCGACTTTGCAGCCGTCGGTTTTTTTCAAGCAGACAGAGGTGTTCCAGGCAGCGTTGCAGGGTATGGAGCAGGTGCGCATTGTCAAAGGGTTTCTGGATAAAATCATAAGCCCCGTTTTTGAGGGCGGCAATGGCGGAGTCCACCGTGCCGTAGCCGCTCATCATGATCACCGCGATGGCCGGATACTGCGCCTTGATGTTTTGCAGAAGCGCAAGGCCGTCCAGTCCCGGCATTTTGATGTCGGTCAGCACGAGGTCAGGCTGCCAGTCTGCCAAGAGCTGCCAGGCGGCCTCTCCGGAGGGAGCGGTTTTCACCTCGCAATGGTATTTTTTGTGGATGAGCCGTTCCAGCATGGAGAGCATGTCACGGTCATCATCAACGATGAGGATCGCGGCGACAAACTCCCCTTCCGGGCAGGAAAAATTGGGTTGGTCAGCACTCAAACAGTCATCTCCGGCAAGAGTCATGATGGGTGGGGCGGTTTTCGGACAGCTCTTCATTAAATGCCTCATTTCTCTAAAAAAATCAACATCTTCTTGCCGCTCTTCGGGGTGGGTTTCGCCGGATATCGCTTGCGTCCGGCGGGGCAACCTGATAATTGTGAGCATGCATCTGCACACTCTGACAGGGGGAGAATTTCGGATGAGAAAACATGCGTTCCTGTTGGCCTGCGTCTGGCTGTTCTGCTGGAGCGGCCCGGCCTGGGCGGTTCAAGCGCACGGGGAGGCGGAAGGCCCGGTGGTCCATCTGATGGCTCACCTTCTGCTGTTTGTGGCCCTGCTGCTCTTGTTGTATGTCCTGCACACCAGGCCGCCGGATACCGGATTGTCCTGGCGATCCCTCAAGCTGTCATTGCTTTTTTTTCTCCTCTGGGATCTGGATCATCTGTTCATCCATTGGTTTGCCGGGGATATGTTCGCTGACATCAGGGATTCCGGCGTCAATCTGGTGGGAGACTATTTTGTCGGCCCCCGGACTTTACTCAATTACTTCTATTACCTGGGGCGGTTTGACCATCTGCTCTGTGTCCCTGCCCTGTGGTTTTTCACCAGTGCTCTGCGTGATTTCTGCGAGGTTATCGAAAAACGGCGGCAGAGCCGCGCCGGACAGGTCTGCTGATGGAAGACGCTTTCAATCTCCCCCTGTTTCCTGTCTATCTGGTGGATTATCTCGGCGCCACCGTGATGGTCATCCTCGCTTTCTGCGCCCTGTTTTTTGCCCGGCGGCTTACCCGACTGGAGCCGAAAAACATCCTCTGGGAGTATTTTTTCTGGTTTTCCGTGGTGATGGTGATTTTTTCCATTTCCCGCGGGGTGGGGCACCTCCTGCCCTATGTCTTCCGGCTTGCAGACCTGCCGGAGCTGTGGGATGTTTTGGATCCCTACAGCGGCGGGCTGAACACCATCGCCCTCTGCGGGGTGGCGATTCTGACCCTCCACTATCACAGTACGGCGATTCTCATCGACAGGGCCAAGAGCGACGCCCTTTCTCTGGAGATTGCCAATGAAAGGCTTGTGGAGGCACACGCCGATCTGTCCCGCCTGAACCAGACTCTGGAACAGCAGGTGGAGGAGCGCACCCTTGACCTGCGCCTGTCCGAAGAAAAATTTCGCGGCTTTTTTGAAGGCTCGAAAGATATGATCTATTTTTGTGATGCGGCAGGCAGGCTCTGCGACATCAACGAGAGCGGCTTGCGCCTTCTCGGAGTCGAACGGCAACAGGATCTTGTCGGCCAACCCCTGGCCGAGTTCTTTCTCGACCGGGAGCGCGGGGAGCAGTACCGGGCCCTGCTCGTCGCCGATGGGCAGATCAAGGATTTCGAGGCGGAATTTGTCGGCAGGGAGGATGGCCCCTTGTATCTGATGATCACCGCCTCGGCTATTACCGATCGAACCGGCGCGACCCAGGGGTACCAGGGGATAGCCAAGGATCTCACCCACTTTAAGAAAATGATGGAGCAGTTGGTGCACTCGGAAAAGATGACCTCGGTGGGCCAGCTTGCTGCTGGCGTTGCCCACGAAATCAATACCCCGCTCGGGATTATCCTTGGTTATGCCCAGTTGTTGGAGGAGGATTTCGAGGCGCAGACCGAGGTGCATGAGACCTTGGGGATTATCGAGAAACAGGCGAAGATCTGTCGGCGGATCGTTGCCGATCTGCTGAATTTTTCTCGCCAGACCCTGGAGCACAACAAGCTGTATGCCGATCTCAACCAGTGTCTGGAGGAGGTGTTGGCCATTGTCAATCATACCCTGAACATGGACCATATCTTTATCCACCGTTGCCTGGCCGAGAATTTGCCGAAAACCTGCTTTGACAACGAGCGGCTACGTCAGGTTTTTGTCAATCTGCTGACCAACGCCCACCATGCCATCGGCAGCGAAGGGATCATCGGGGTGTGGACCCGCTGGCATGAGGAGAGTGGGCAGATCGAAATCGTCATCGGCGATTCCGGCTCCGGCATCCCCCCGGATCAGCTGGGCCGGATCTTTGATCCTTTTTACACCACCAAGGGGGTGGGCAAGGGTACTGGCCTGGGCCTGTCCGTTTCCTTCGGGATTATCCAGGATCACAAGGGCCGGATCGAGGTTAAATCCCCGCCGCTTGAGCCGGAGCTTGTTACCCTGGATATGCACACGACTTTTCATATCTTTCTGCCGATCATTGCCGATGGCCAGGAAAAGGAGCAATAACGAGATGGCGCGGATTCTGGTCTTGGATGATGTGCTGGACGCGGGGGTTCTGATCAAAAGGATTCTTCAGAAGAAGGGCCATGTGGTGCATGTGTTTCATGACGAGGACGAAGCCCTCCGGTTCACGGAGAAAAATTCGGTGGACCTGGCGATTCTCGACATGAACCTGCGTAAGATGGACGGTCTTGACGTGCTCTGCGAGATGCAGAAGGTGTTGCCGCGCCTGTCGGCCATCATGTTGACCGGCCTGCCCGACGCCGACATGGCCAAACAGGCGTTTGCCCAAGGGGCTGTGGCCTATTGCGCCAAGCCTATCGACAAAGACAAGCTGGAAGAAAGGGTTGCCAAGGCCTTGCTGGTGGGGGAGGACCTGCCGGAGCAGTAAGTCTCAGGCTTCCGGTGGCACGGGGCAGACAAGCGCCCGGAGGGGGATGCGCTTGTTTGGGGCCAGGGCCTGGGTGCGGCACCAGAGATGATTAAGCTCAGAGAGGCGGGCGTTGAACCCATCCATGAACAGAAGGCTTTCCGGGGCAAAGTCGTAGTCGTCCGGGAAATTCAGCGGGCAGGCCGAGACCTCGATGGCCTGGCGCTCTTCATCCACATAGGCCAGGGGCAACCCCTGGGTTCGGCAGATGACGGGCCGGGCCGCATAGATGCTGCACAGATCATCGATGAGCAGGGGGCAGCGATTATCGCTCTCCGCAAGGTTGCAGCCAAGTAGCTCCCGGCTGGTCGGCGGCAGGGCACCAATGGCTTCCCGTAAGCAAGCCGCTTCAATGGGCAGCACGCTGAAAGCCAAGCAACAGGAGGCGCAGCCCGGCCCGCAGGAAAGGGTCGCCCCATGCATCTCCCCGATGCGGGCGATCTCTGCGTCAAGGGCGGCAATAAGTTGGTGGTAGTCTTGGATGCAGGTCATGGCGCAGTCATGATAAAAAAAGGTTCCTCTCGTGAATCGGTGCGACGCACTACATCCACCGAATTACGCTGTGCCTAGTGTCGATCTGAAAGGGGTGTTTTTTTAAAAATTCCATTCCCAGCAGTCCGTGATATTTATCATTCCCTGCCACATAATTCGTTGTTACCGTGAAATTGTTTTCCGTGAATGGTCCGACCTGGATAAAGTCCACCCTGCAGAAATTTGTATCTATTTTTCTTCCGTCTGCCACGGTGGATGTCCCTGTGTTCGTGATCTCAGGTTGGATTCTTTTCGTGATTGCTTGATGTAATAGGGTTGTAGTGCATCCTGTATCAAGCAGGAAATATGCCTTTACCGCTCTGCCTTTGTGCCCAATGACAACCGGCACAAGAACCTGATTGTTTTCGATGAGCACCGGTGTTTCTCGGTCGTTTGTGGTTCCCTGCCCCAGGGACGCTTGTTGGGTCGTGTTTGTGTAATGCCTTTGTCCATTTTGGTCATTCCACGAGGAAATAGTGCCCGGTTGCTGTTGTGTAACTCGTTCGGGCTGAGTTTGTAAGTCTATTGTTATGATGTTTGATTGCGGCGTTGCTGGTGGGAGAATATTTTGGTTTGCTTGAAGTGCTCTGGGGGCATCTTGTGTCGGTTTTGTCATTACACTGAGAATCACTACGACCAAAAGTCCGGCTATTGCCGCAGGTAACAAGTGAGCCTGCATTTTGGTTTTGAAAACTTCCCAGTTGAACTGGTCATTATGCAGTTTCCTCTCTTTCTCGTTTCTCCCCATATTGTTCTGGAAAAATTTCTTTGCCCTTCCTCTTCTGGTATTTCCCTTCTCGTTTTCGTCCGAAAAAAACAGAATCATCTTGTAAGCTACGAAAAGCGAAAGTCCTATGCAAACAATAAAAACCAGGATCAGTTTGAGAAATTCCATAGTGTGGGTGGTTTGCTCCGCTCTATTTTTTTGCTATTGGATATTCTGAATGCGCATCCAAATTCCTAGCCACCGTATCACATTCTTGCAGTTGAATTCCATGCGAAAATTTATGGGGCTATATCTGAAATCATCGGGAAAGGGAGAGCAAAACTCTCGCCTGAAGGAGGATTAACAAGAGAACGAAGGAGAGTGCGCTGGTGTTGTCCAAAAAATCTGAGAATATTTTTAAGGCACAAGAACCTTGCGACAACAGAGAGGTATATTCGGAGGCTGGATTCTATGCGTCTAGCGTTAAGGGTGCTCCCTGGAAGAAAAAGCCCACATTCTGATAGTGTAGCCCACACAATAAAAAAAGGGAACCAACTAATTAGTTGATTCCCTTTAGAATTTCTGGCGTCCCCAACGAGATTTGAACTCGTGTCGCCGGCGTGAAAGGCCGGTGTCCTGGACCGGGCTAGACGATGGGGACTAATATCCGTACAGAATATGGTGGGTCGTGCGCGACTTGAACGCGCGACTCTCTGCTTAAAAGGCAGATACTCTACCGACTGAGTTAACGACCCAACCTGTAGGAAAAGGCACTTTTACAACAGTCGGTTTTCCGTGTCAAGTCTTTGCTGTCTTCTT
>JAPLJH010000051.1 GCA_026388695.1 Deltaproteobacteria bacterium
AGCGGCTGCCGATCATCGCCATGACCGCCAACGCCATGGCCGGGGACCGGCAGAAATGCCTGGAGGCGGGCATGGACGATTATCTGGCCAAGCCGGTGAAGAAAGATCAGTTGCGCACGCTTCTGGGGCAATGGCTGCCCATATCTTCTTAGAGCTTGTCCGTAAATAAATCTTTGGTGCTCGCATCCAGCTTTTGGCCGTCTTTGACCGCTCCTCAATCGCAAAATCCTCGCCGTAGCGCTGCTACGCCTGTGGTTTTGCTCAATCGTCCCGGCCAAATCCGTCTCAAAATCTGGCGCGACCCCTGAAAAGCTTATTTACGGACAAGCTCTTAACTTGTTGTCATTATGTGTAAAATCGTGAAAAAGCTTGAGTAGTTACCCCAATCCGTGCTATAGAACGCATTCGGTTCTGGTTTTTTTCTCGTTTTGGGAGGCGCCAGAACCCCCTGTGAGATTACCTGAAGATGTGTGAAAAGGGGCCGCGCACCGGTCCCTTAATTTTTTTACACTTCTCCTGATGGGCCAATCGTTGGCCGGGGCGCTATCCTCCAACTCTGTGCGTTGGGTTTTTTGATAGCGGTTGTTATGTTTGCACATGAGGGAGGATGGATCAATGAATATGTATATCGGCAATCTTGCTTTTGGGGGGACAAGGCGATCAAGGCCCTGAACAAAACCTCGCTCAAGGGACGTGACCTTAAGGTGAATCAGGCTGAGGTGAAGAAAAAAGACAAGAAGCGTCGCCGCCCCAGTTATTGATCGGGAGACGGAAACGCTGGAAAGCGAGAGATTACGCAAGCAGGTTGGTCCAAGTGGATCAACCTGCTTTTTTTTGTGATACGCCGGGGCCGGGGGATAGATAACCCGGAAAAATGGCAGTGAACAGCGCGACGCGGGCAAGGCGCACAGGAGAAGAATGGATACGAGAATAGCGGCCCTGCTTGAGGCGATGAAGAAGCTTGAACAAGAGCTTTTGCTGGAAATCGAGAAGAAAGAGGCGGAGTTTTATTACACCGTCATCGGCAAAAAGGTTCGCTTCGAAGCAGAGGTCAGAAGGCAGCACCGGAACTTGGTGCAGCGTCTTTCCCGCTATCTCTCCGAGGCTTCCCTGTTCAACCTCCTTACCGCGCCGTTCATCTGGTTCATGCTGATTCCGGCCCTGTTTCTGGATCTTTCGGTTACGAGTTTCCAGGCCGTTTGCTTCCGGGTCTACGGCATCCCCAGGGTGAAACGGCAACGTTACATCGTCATCGACCACCAGGCCCTGGCCTACCTGAACCCCATCGAGAAGCTCAACTGCATGTATTGCGGCTATTTCAACGGGTTGATCGCCTATGCCCGGGAGGTGGCGGCCCGCACCGAGCAGTACTGGTGCCCGATCAAGCATGCCCGGCGGTTGGCCGCCATGCACAGCCGCTATGGGAAATTTTTGGAATACGGCGATGCCGAGGGCTACCGTAAGCATCTTGAGGAGGTGCGACGGGCCTTCGCCGACCTTGAAAAAGAGGAGGCTCCGTGAGAATCATTGTCTGGGTGGCCATCTATCTGACAGCCCTGATCTGCTCGGCCATTGCGCCAAAAGATTTCTACACCTGGTTTCTCGAGGTGCTGCCTGCCCTGCTCGGGGCCGGAGTGCTCCTCGCCACCCGTCGCCGCTTCCCGCTGACCCCTTTGGTTTATGGCCTGATTTTGGTCCACAGCCTGATCTTGATGCAGGGCGGCCATTACACCTATGCCGAGGAGCCTTTTTTTAACTGGCTCAAGGAGGTGTTGGGCTGGCCGCGCAACAACTACGACAAGCTGGGTCATTTTGCCCAGGGCTTTATCCCGGCCATGGTGACCCGAGAGATTCTGCTCCGCAAGGCGGTGGTCAACGGGCGCGGTTGGCTTAATTTCCTGGTGGTCTGTGTCTGTCTGGGGATCAGTGCTTTTTACGAGCTGATCGAGTGGTGGGTGGCAGAGCTTTCCGGCACCGGGGCCGACGCCTTTCTTGCCACCCAAGGCTATGTTTGGGACACCCAGTCGGATATGGCTTTGGCTCTGCTGGGGGCAATCATGGCTCTGTTTTTCCTGGGCAAAATGCATGATCGGCAACTGGCAGCGCTGCGTAGCCCAGACTGAACCGTCGCATGCTTAGAAACACATCTCGCACCACTCCCTGCCCTGCGATTGGGCCACCTCCCGGCTGACGAGTTTTCCCCCGTGCGTATTCACCCCCCGCAATAAGGCCCGGTCTTCCTGCATAGCCCGGTCAAAGCCCTTGTTGGCCATGGCCAGGGCATAAGGCAAAGTGGCGTTGGTCAGGGCAAAGGTGGAGGTGCGCGGTACCGCACCGGGCATGTTGGCCACGCAGTAATGGACAATGCCATCCACCGTGTAGACCGGGTCGGAATGGTAGGTGGGGCGGGAGGTTTCCGCGCAGCCGCCCTGGTCGATGGCCACATCGACGATGACCGCGCCGGGCCGCATCAGGCCGAGCATTTTCCGGCTGATCAGCCTTGGTGCTTGTGCGCCGGGCACCAGCACCGCCCCCACCACCAGATCGGCCTGGGCAAGCTCTTCCTCAATGGCCCGTTGGCTGCTGGCCAGGGTAACGAGGCGGCCCAGGAAGAGATCGTCCAACTCGGCCAGGCGGCGCAGGTTGCGGCCCAGCATGGTGGCCTGCGCGCCGAGGCCCATGGCCATTTGCGCTGCATTGACGGCCACGGTGCCGCTGCCCAGGATGGTGACATGCCCCGGCGCCACGCCGGGTACCCCGGCCAACAGCACCCCGCGTCCGCCCGTCTCTTTTTCCAAAAAATGGGCGCCCACCTGGATGGCCATGCGCCCGGCCACCTGACTCATCGGCGCCAGGAGTGGCAAAAAGCCGTTGTCGAGCTGCACGGTCTCGTAGGCCACCCCGGTTACTTGGGCGTCGAGCAGCGCCTGGGTCAGCTCGGGAAGCGGAGCCAGATGCAGATAGGTGAAGAGGATCAGGCCCGGGCGCAGCAGAGGGTATTCGGGCGGCAGTGGCTCCTTGACCTTGACGATCATCTCCGCTCTGCCCCAGACCTCGGCGGCTGAGGCCGCCAGACCGGCTCCGGCTTCGTGATACTGCTGGTCTGTTATACCGCTGCCGGCACCCGCCCCTTGCTCGACCAGCACTGTGTGCCCGGCCTGCGTCAACGCCATTGCCCCGGCGGGGGTCATGGCCACCCGGAACTCCTTTTCCTTGATCTCCTTGGGCACACCGATGATCATTTTGGGTTCTCCTGGGTGTTCTGGGCATGGTCTACAACGCGTTTGAGAAAATCCGCCAACCGCGCCGGGTCGCGCAGCTCCTCTTCGTCGGCAATGGGCAGACCGGGAAAGCGTTGCTGGCAGGCGCGGGCAAAGAGGCCGGGGCCGGATGCGGGCTCCCCAGGCCCATGCACGGCCACCTGTTTGCCGCAGGAGGGGGAACGGGCCTTGAGGATCAGGCCGTTGATGGTTTCATTTGTCAGCGCAGCCAACCGTTGGTCGATCCAGGTCTGCATTCGGTCGGTCAGGTCGCGGCGGGTGGTGATGGTCATCAGCCTTGGGTTTTCCGAATCTCCCTCAAGCTGCATGGGTTCGCGGGGGATGCCCAGGCCGCATTCCGCCTCCGGGCAGAGCGGCATCAGCACCACCTTGTCGGTCAAGCGGTCCAACAGTCCCTGTTCGCGCCTGAGGCCGCCGTCATAACGAGTATTTTGCCCGAAGAGACAGGCGCTGATGCCGATTGTGATTGGGGTGTTCATGCAGATATTGTAGCATGAAAAAAATCGGGGAGGACAAAAGATGTCTCAGGGATTCAGGCTTGGCGCCTTCACAATCCATTGGTTGCAAGGCGGGGAGTTCGAGGTCGACGGCGGCTCCATGTTCGGCGTGGTGCCGAAGGTGCTTTGGGAGCGGAAATGCGCCAGCACCCCGGACAATCACATCCTGCTGGCAAACGCGGCCATGCTGGTGCAAACGGCCCAGGGCAATGTGCTCATCGATACCGGTCTTGGTGGCAAGTTGACGGCCAAGCAGAAGGCCATCTTCCGGGTGCGGCGAGAGTGGGATATCCTGGCGGGCTTGGCCCGGTTGGGGCTTTCCCGCGAGGCGATCAGCCAGGTCATCCTCACCCACGTCGATTTTGACCATGCCGGAGGGGTTACCATGCACAATGAAACGGGCGGGTTGGAGCTGACCTTTCCTGCGGCCAAGCACTATCTTCAGCGGCAGGAATGGGAAGACGTGTTGGCGCCCAACAAACGTTCGGCCGACGCCTACTGGCCGGAGAATTTCGTGGGTCTGGCCGAGGGGAAGAACCTGCGTCTGGTCGATGGCGAGGAGGAAGTTTTGCCGGGTGTGCGCCTGGTGCGCACCGGCGGCCACACCAGGGGGCATCAGGCGGTTTGGCTGGAATCTGGCGGGGAGGCTGCCCTGCATCTGGGCGATCTCCTGCCCATGCCCGCCTACAGCAATCCGCTCTGGATCACGGCCTACGACAATTTCCCTCTGGAGTCCATTGCTGCCAAGGAACAGTTTCTGGGGCAGGCGATCCGCGCGGATGCCTGGCTGCTTTTTTATCATGACCCGGAAATTTTGGCCTGTAAGCTCGACGGGGATGGTGCGGTGCGCAAAGAATTACGGTCAGAGGCGCAGTTCGCGTAACACGGAGGCCCTGCTCTTCCCAGTTGGCGGCTGACACAGACAAATACGGCTTGCCTTTGCGGAAAAATGGGCATACGCGTTGAGCGTTTTTCCTTGTTGATCTCCCCCAAAGGGGGTATCAACAAAGGCTCTTTTCACAACAGGAGTTGCAGAAATATGGCTGAAAAATTGAAGATTCTGATTGCCGAAGACGAAGAAGTAGCCCGGCAGATGTTGCAGATTGCCTTTCGGGACGGGGAGCAGTTTGAAACCCGTCTGTCTAGCGATGGAGAGGAGGCCCTGGCGGCTTTTAAGGCCTGGCAGCCAGATATCGTCTTGCTGGATATCGTGATGCCGCACATGAATGGTTTTACCGCTCTGCAGACCATCCGGAAGACCCTGAAAGACGCTTCCACTACGGTGATCATGGTCAGTTCCGTCACCGACAAGCAGGATATCGTGGCCTGCGTCAAGCTCGGCATCCAGGGCTATGTGCTCAAGCCCTTTGAGGTGAAAACTCTGGCCGCCACCGTGCTCGGGTATCACCGGCAGCACAAAAAAGTCAAAACGATTTCCTAGAGCGGCAGAATCTGCACCTCTTCCCGCACCGGATGAGCGCCCTGCAAAAACAGGCCCTTGCGCCCGTCGATGCTAATGGCATCGCCGAAACGAATCTCGCGGCCATTGATCTCGCAGCGCTCTTCCGCCTCGTAGACCTTCAAAGCATTGCACCCCACCACACAGGTTTTTTCCAGACGGATGGTGACCACCGCCGCATGGGAGGTTTGCCCCCCGCGCGCGGTGAGCAGACCCTCGGCCATGGCGATCTCCTTGATATCCTCGGGCACGGTGTCCTGCCGGATGAGGATCAGCGGGGTGGCTGGGTCTTCTTCTTTAAGCTGCCGGATATTGGCCGCAGTGAACACGGCACGGCCCGAGAGGGCGCTGCCGGATACACCAATGCCGAAGCCGAGCATGGCTTTCTCTAGCGCCTTGCCCTCCGTAAATACCGCGAATTTTTCCCGTTTCTTGATGGTGATCATGTCCCGGGTCTGGAGCAGGAACAGATCCTCTTCCTCCGGGCCTTCAAAGGTGAACTCGATTTCCTGGGGGTTCCAGCGTTTTTCATAGACCAGCTCTCGGGAGATGGCGAGCAGCCGTTCGTACACCTTTGGGAACCGCAGCTCCAGGCTGTTTTCCTCGGGGCGACCGTCCAGCTCCGCCTGTTCCACGGAGATGGGTTGGGTATTGACCAGGCCGCTCACGATATCCTCGCCCTGGTCGCCGGTGGCATAATCGCCCCACAGGGCCACGCGGCTTACCTTGCGGTAGGGATGGGCGGTGAAGAGCACGCCGCTGCCCGATTCCGGCCCCAGATTGCCGTAGACCATGGCCTGGACGATGACCGCCGTGCCCCAGGCCTCGGAGACATCCATTAGACTGCGGTATTCCTGGGTTTTCTGGGTGTACCACGAGTTGAGCACCAGTTCCACCGCGCCGGTGAGCTGCTGCCACGGGTCAACGGGGATACAGATCCCGGCCAGGCGAATCTTCTCCTGGTACTCAAGGGCCAGCTCCTGCATCTGGATCGCGGAAAAATCTTTTTTCACCATGATGCCGTAACGGGTCTTGGCCTCGTCCATCAACCCCTGGAAAATCTCGCGCTCCATGTCCTCGGCCATGGCCCAGGACTGGAGAAAGCGCCGGTAGTTGTCCCAAGCCAGATAGTCGACCTGACAGGACGGGGGGTAGCCCTCGCCCGACGATGCGGCAAAGCCCTGGCTGACCTCCTCGTTGAGCCCCACGTTGTGGATGGTGGCCATCATCCCCGGCATGGAGATGGCCGCGCCACTGCGCACGGAAAGAAGCAGAGGATTGGCCGGATCGCCGAAGCGACGGCCGGTTCGTTTTTCCAGCTCGGTCAGTGATTTTTTGATCTGGCCCATGAACTCGTCGTGGGCCTTGTAAAATCCTTTCACCACCGGCCAGCAGCGGAAGATTTCCGTGGTGATGATGAACCCTGGCGGCACAGGCTTGTTGTCCGTGGCCAAGACGGTCAGGTTGAAGCCCTTGTTGCCCAAGAGAATCAGGTTGTTGGTGTGATGGTTCTTGAGGTGCAGGTTGCTTATGGCCCGATCCGGGTTGTAGGTCATCAGCAGGTCGAGATCCTCTTCGCTGAGGATTTCCTTCTGGTGCTCCAGGGTCTGGTAGATGCGGGTAATGAAGTTGTCCAGGTGCTGGAGCCCAAAGGTGGTGGCGATGAGATCGCGCATGAAGGTTTCGGAAAGCCGCAGGGTGTTGCCGGGCAGGTCGTCGGCCTCCCAGAGCGAGCGATGTTTGGGTAGCAGGTTGGCCTCGCCGATCTTGGGGATGATGATGGAAAGATTGTTTTCGTGGATGTTGGTGTAATAGGTGTAGATGATGTCCTTCACCCCCTCGGTGAAGCCCCGGAAGATGTCGAGGTACTGGGTGTAGGAGAAGCGTTTGATGTTGAACGAGCTGGTCAGAAGCGACATGTAGGTTTCCAGCCGCCGACTGGTGATGCCGTCGATCTTCAAGGCCCGCAGGTAGAGGCGCAGGCATTTGATGATCCGGATAAAGGTGGCCCGGGTGATGAAGGCGAGGTTCACGGTCTCGGGCAGTTTTTCCAGATAGACGTTGGCCAGGTTTTCCAGCCTGAAGGTGAGGCCCAGGGCATCGAATTTTTTCTCCCGGTAGCGGCCATAAACCGAGGGGATGTCCACGGCGATGTGCCGCTTGTAGTAGATATCCTCTTTGGCCTCGAAGGCCTCCGGGCTCTGGATGGTATCTTTCAGGCTCTCCAGGGTGTTGAGCAGGGCCTCCAAGCACTGGAAGGGGTCGCAAATCTCCAGATCGCCCAGCAACTGTTCCATTTCCGGAAAGCCGCTGTTGGCAGCAAGATGCAGTTGGTGGCGAATCTCCTCCACCCCGAGGTTGTACTTCTGGTGGCAGAGCCGGTACATCTCGATCATCAGGGTGAAGCGGCGGACCTCTTCGGGCTTGAGCCCTTCCTGGGCGGCCAGCCAGGTGTCGCGGCGGCGGTCGTCCCAGGTCAGCAGCTCTTCGATTTTGGTGATGGGGCCGTCGCTCAGCACCCGGAGCATCAGGGTGTGGAGATCGTCGACAAATGGACCCTGGGTTGAGACTTCCTTGAGCACCTCCTCGGGCAGATAGCCTTCCAGGGTCGTTTTGTCCAGGGTCTGCCAGAAAAGGAAGATCGCCTCGATGAAATCGACGATCAGGTTGCTCGACTCCACATGCGCCTGTTTGCGCAGGAAATGGATGAGCCGATCATGGCGCTTGTGCATCTCGTCCAGTTCGGTGGACACATCGCGCAACTGCCCTTCCGCCCCGATCTCGTTGAAAAAAACCGGCATCAGCTTGGTGAACTGCTTGGCCAGATTGTAGATCGGTTCGATGGGATGGTTCAGAAGCTGGGTGATGTCGCGCTGGAAAAGATCGGTGTCCTTGACGCAGGTGCCCGCAAGCTTGAGGTTGATGATCAGGGCGGAAAACAGGGTGGAGCACCATTTGGGCTCCTGCATGATCAGGCTGAGCCAGACCCGGATGTTGTCCAGGTGGGCCGGGTTGGTGATGGGCTGCCAGTCGTCGTTGAGGCCCTGAAAATTGGCGTACTGGAAGCCGAAGCGCACCGTCTCGAAAAGAAAGGTTTCCACCAGGCGGCTGTTGCCGCGGTGGAACACCTCGCTGCCCAGAACCTGGATGCATTGCAGCGAGGTGTGCGGGTATTTTTTGACGTTGGCCTTGAGGAGCTGGAGGGTGGTGAGCAGGAAGCGCTCGATTTCCTCAAAGGTCTGCTGGCGGATGAGCTGGACCAACCCTCGGTTGATCTCGCGCAGGGTTTCCTCGTGGATCAGGGCCAGACCGGCGGTGTCCATGATCCGGAAGAGGAAGAGCAGCTTGCGGTTCTCGGCAAAGCGGTCAACAGGAAGATCGTCGGTGGGAATCTCCTCCCCGAGCCGGTCCGGCGCCTGCTTGTAAAGCCGGACAATGTCCATGTGGTTGGGCAGGGCCAGCATCGCGCCCAAAGCGCCTGGGGCGGCCGGAGCGATCTGCGTGGCGGCGGTCAGATGCTCACCCAGTTTCTGGTGGGAGATGGCGCTGAACAGGGAGCCGGAGCGCCAGCCCATGCAAAGATTCCCGCATTGCTCGGTAAACCAGGCAAGAGGATCTTCCTCGTTTAGCCAGTACTTGTAATTAAGGGCCAAGACTCGTTGCAGGAGCCGGGCGGCGCTGGGTTCACAGGTGCAGCCCGGCTCCGCTAAGCACAGCTCGTGCAGCCGGGTGAGGATCTTGCCCAGGGGATGGTGCCCCTGGACTAGAAAAAGCAGAATTTCGTCATCCAGGTCGTGGAGTCGGTCAAAACACTCGGCCAGTGCGGTCTGGTACCGCGGCAGGCTGTCGGTGCTGAGCAGGGAGGTCTGCTTGTCGAGATAGGCCAACAGGCTCTCCATGGCCGTGGCCAGCAGCGTCTCGTTCTTGCGGGCATCCTCCACCGCTCCCAGAAAGATGTGGCAGAAGAGGCCGAAAGCCTCCGGCCCCTGCTCGTGGCGGAAATAATGGTCGATATTCTTGAGGACAAAGGAGCGGAGCCGGGGCAGGATCATTTTCCAGTTGCGGAACGGATGGCTGACCTCGTACAGCAGAATCTCGATGTTCTTGCTTATCCCCTTGTAGCTGCCGACGATATCAAGGAGCGGGAGCAGCGAGGCATCGATGGTCACCGAATCCACCGCAGTCTCAAGAAGATTGGCCTTGAGCGCGTCCGACTCCAGTTCCCGCGGGGTGTGTTCGGTGGTCATGGGGGGCCTGATTGACTCAAAAGATTACAGCAACGAAACGGTGGGACGGGAACTGTTACAATCGTGGTGCGAGGCGGCGAAGACGGAGCAGGTCGGGCCAGCGTAGCCGTCCCGACCTGCTCCGAAGCGGCCTGTTATTTTTTGGCGGGCTTTTTGGCTGCAGCGGTTTTCACAGCCTTTGCCGGTGCTTTTTTTGCAGCCGGTTTTTTGGCTACAGCCTTTGCAGCAGGCTTGGCCGCAGCTTTCTTGGCGGGAGCCTTTGCCGCGGTTTTAGGCTTGGCAGCCGGTTTTTTAGCTGCCGCAGCTTTTTTTGCGGGAGCTTTTGCAGCAGGCTTGGCCGCGGCTTTCTTTACAGGAGCCTTTGCAGCGGTTTTCACAGCCTTTGCCGGTGCTTTTTTTGCAGCCGGTTTTTTGGCTACAGCCTTTGCAGCAGGCTTGGCCGCAGCTTTCTTGGCGGGAGCCTTTGCAGCAGTTTTTGGTTTGGCTGCGGCTTTCTTTGCCGGAGCGGGTTTTGCGGTTTTCTTCGGTGCAACTTTTGTCGTAACCTTTGACATTCTCACTTCCTCCCTTGGTTTGATTCTCTCCTTCGGTTTCGGAATATGTAATTTGCACTGCACCGTAACGTAGGCATTTTTTGGGTTTACCAGAACATGCCCGCTCATGTCCGCACTTGGCACAGAGGCAATTGTATCTTTTTAGCTCTATTATCGCATTGTTATCTCTATTTTATTCCAAGATGTCGAGCATTTTTTACACGTTACCCTTTATGCGCCCGTCAAAAAATTAGAGCGGGGAGGGATAAAAGTGCTTGCGTGAGTTCAGGCTTTACCGCGCCATAGGCCCAAACTACAAGGCTGGTAAAGAGAATCGGTTGTCCCAGAATGAAAGCAATTACTCCAAGCGCTTCGAAGAAAAACTGCGTATTTTTTCCGGTTTGATGGGAGATGCGCAGGTGCGCCACAATATCGAAGCCGGATTTTTTTAATATGAGTAGCTCCGCGATGGTAAGGATTGAGAAGAACACCACAAAGCTGAATAACAGGAGTAGTAGTTCCATTTTTCCCCCAAGGCCCGCATGATATTAATAACGCCAAGCCTGCGCCTTTTTTATCTTACAACGGTTTTTGACTCTCCATCATCAAAATCAAATCCAGCACCCGGTTGGAATAGCCCCACTCGTTGTCGTACCAGGACAACACCTTGACCGAGGTGCCGATCACCTTGGTGGACATGGCGTCCACCACCGAAGAGTGCGGGTTGCCTTGGTAGTCGATGGAAACCAGGGGTTCGTCGGAATAGCCCAGGTAGCGGTTGGCTGCTTCCTTGAGGGCCTGATTCACCTCCTGCACCGTGGTTGGCTTTTCTACCTCCATGACCGCATCCACCAGGGAGACGTTGGGGGTGGGCACCCGCACGGCCAGGCCGTCGAATTTGCCTTTCAGCTCCGGGATAACCAGGGAGACTGCGGCAGCGGCTCCGGTTTTGGTGGGGATCATGGAGAGCGCTGCGGCCCTGGCCCGGCGCAGGTCGCTGTGGGGGAAATCGAGAATGCTCTGGTCGTTGGTGTAGGAATGTATCGTGGTCATCAAGCCGGTCTTGATGCCGAAGCGGTCGAGAATGACCTTGACCATGGGGGCCAGGCAGTTGGTGGTGCAGGAAGCGTTGGAGATAATATGGTCTTCGGTGGGGTCGTATTCGTCCTCGTTGACCCCCATGACGATGGTCTTGACCTTGCCCTTGGCCGGGGCAGAGATGATTACCTTCTTGGCGCCTGCCTCAAGGTGCATGGCTGCTTTTTCCCCATCGGTGAAGAGGCCGGTGGATTCCACCACGTACTCGACCCCCATTTCACCCCAGGGAATTTCGGTGGGATTACGATGGTTGAAGATTCGGACCGGACGGCCGTTGACCACCAGGCCATCCTCGGTGGGCGTCACGCTTTTATCGTACACACCCATGATCGAGTCGTACTTGAGCAGATGCGCCAGGGTGGCATTGTTGGTCAGGTAGTTGATGGCAACGACCTCGATATCGGCAAAGAGCGGATCTTTGTCAATGGCCCGAAAGATGTTGCGGCCGATGCGGCCAAAACCGTTGATGCCTATTCGTATTGCCATGCCAGTCTCCTTTCCGTGGTTATTGCTGATGAGGATATCTGTCGTATGAGCTGAAAAAGGCTGTGGTGCGTCTCCTGTTGTGTTGCGCTCGCAAAAAAGCAAAAAATGCGAGAATCCGTCATTCCGGCGAAGGCCGGAATCCAGTGGTCTCGGCTAGTTGTGGCAGGGGCTGGACACCGGTTTTCACCGGTGTGACGAATTTTCCGAAATCTCCAATTTGCTGTTATTGTACCTGCGAAAGCGCTTCAGAATAAAGCGATAAATAACGGGTCAGCACTTTATCCCAGGTGTAAGTGTCGTGGATCGTCTTGATCGCAGCTTTTTGCATGGCCTGGATTTTCTTTGGATTGGCCCGGAAAGTTTGCAGGGCCTGCTGCATGGCGCCCATCAGGGCGGCGGACTTATGCTCCGGGTAAGAAAAACCGGTTTCCCCGTCCTGCACCTTGACCAGGCCGCCGATGCCATGGACGATGGGCAGGTTGCCGAAGAGCTGGGCGATATAGTCGGTAAGGCCGCAGGGTTCGTAGCGGGAGGGGATGAGAAAAAAATCCCCCGCTGCGTAGATGCGGTTGGCAAGCTGCTGGTCGTAGCCCCGCAGCAGACAGATGCGCCCCTGGTTTTTAGGCGTTGCGGCCAGGCCGGCCAGGGCATCCTCAATCTCCTTGCTGCCCGAGCCTTGGATCAGAACCTGGAAGTTTTGGTCCAGGGGCAACAGGGTTTCCAAGGCCCCCAACAGCTTGTCCACCCCCTTTTGGGAGGAGAGGCGGCCGACAAAGGTGAACAGCGGGTTGTCGGGCCGGTTTTCCAGGGTGCCGGTTTGGCGGACCGTCTTCAGGCTGTGCCGGGCTATGGCGCGGAGCAGGCTCTGGCGGCATTGGGCCTTGCCGGCCAGATCGCCGCTGGCTGGATCGAAGGCCGCGGTAAGGCCCAGGGGTTTTGGTTTGCTCGGGTCAAAATCCGCCGGATTGATGCCGTTGGTCACGCCCTTGAGCACCACGCCCCGCGCCAGGAGCCGGTGGCCGAGCCAGCCGGTGAGCACGTCGTCATCGGTTTCCCGCAGCTCCCGGGCATAATTCTCGCTCACCGTGTTCATCGCCGCATAGGGCGAGGCGGCAAGCAAGGGGTCGAATTTTTCGTCCAGCAGGTTGTTGCTGATCAGCGCCTCGGGCAGGCCGGTGATCGCCTGGGCAAAGGGCAGGTCGCCCACCTCCTGATGGTAGCCGATCCCGGCGTTATGGATGGTCACCACGCAGCCGGTCTTGGCAAAGTAGTGGCGAAAGCCCTCGGCCTCGCGGAGTATGGCGGGCAGGATGGCGGTGTGGCCATCGTGGCAATGGATGATGTCGGGCCGCTCCCCAAGTCGGATCATCAGGGCGGCCGCTGCTTTTTGCAGGAGGACGTTCATGGCGAAGTAGTCGAAATGGCCGGAGCCCTGGCGGTGGAAAGGGTCCAGAGCCTCGTCTTCGGCGGTATAGGTGTAGACGCTCTTTTTTTCCAGATATCGGGCCGCGTCGATCAGATAGATGGCAAGCGACCCCTTTCCGGCAGCCGGCTTTTCCGTTTTGGCAAAGACCCGCACATATTCCCGTCGCGGTTCCGCCGCATAGTCCAGGTCGATTTCAAAAGACAGATTCAGGGGGGTAAAGCCCAGCTGTTTTGGGTCCACGAAACCGTAAAGCGGTAGAACCACGCTGACCTTGCGGCCCGAGCGCATCAGGGCCTCGGCCAGTTGCCGGGCCACATCTTTGACCCCGCCAGCTCCGGCCAGACCGTCGTATTCGCGGGTCAGCATCCAGACGTTGTTGATGGCGGTTTTTTTTGGAGAGGCTGGGCTCATATATGGTTCCTGTGGGCAAGGAAGACCCGCTTGTTATGCCACAACATTTGAATCACTTTTCCTCAAGAGTTTGACAACATTTGTTGTTCCCAACACGAGAATCGAAGCAACGACCAAATAGAGAGGCGCGAAAATAAAAACAAGACTGGCTGTGGAGCTTTGGTGTCCGAAATAAAAAACACTGTAGGAAAAGCAGGTGAACAAGAAAACAAGGATAGAAAATATCGTGGCAAGAGAGGACAGCTTCGGGTTCGTGAACTTGTAAAGAGGAAGACTCAAGAGCCAACAAAGTGGATATGGGAAAATAATCCATGCCTCAAAAATAAGAATTTCAGCGTCTGCTTTCCAGCCAGCTTGGTGAAAAGAAACAATTGTCGACAGAAGCGCTGAGAAAACAAGTGCGCCATTCCCCATAAATTTCTTAGTCATCGGCATACCCCTTCGCCTTCAGGCGATGGCCTTCTGCCGGAGCAGATGATCGGCCAGGGTCAGGGCCACCATGGCCTCGCAGACCGGGATGATCCGGGGAATGGCGGAGATATCGTGCCGACCGCCGATGCTGACCGTGACCGGTTCGTGGGCCAGGTTGATGGTCTGCTGTTCTTTACTGATGGAGGGGATGGGCTTGACCGCGACCCTGGTCACGATGGCATCGCCGTTGGAGATTCCGGCCAGAATTCCGCCTGCGTTGTTGCTGGCAAAGCCGTCTGGCAAAATAACATCGTTGTTCTCCGAACCCCGCATGGCGGCGGCGGCAAAGCCCGCGCCGATCTCCACCCCCTTGACCGCGCCGATGGACATCAGCGCTCCGGCCAGGGCCGCGTCGAGTTTCTCGAACACCGGTTCGCCCAGGCCAGCCGGGCAGCCGGTGGCCAGAATCTCGACAATGCCGCCCAGGGTGTCGCCCTCTCTGCGCACCGTCTCGATATGGCTGATCATTCGGGCGGCAGCCTCGTTGTCCGGGCAGCATAGGGGGTTGTCATTGATTTCGGCGAGATGGCGTCGGGCGGTGGTGATCTCGCCCAGGGCCACGGTGTAGGCAATGACCGTGATGCCATGTAGGCCAAGGAGTTTTTTGGCAATGGCCCCGGCCGCCACCCTGCCTGCGGTTTCCCGGGCCGAGGCTCTGCCGCCGCCGCGGTGGTCGCGGAGGCCGTATTTGGCAAGATAGGTGATATCGCCATGCCCTGGCCGGAAGATGTCCTTGAGATTATCGTAGGATTTACTGTGCGCATCTTTGTTGAAGATGGCCAGGGCAATGGGGGTGCCGGTGGTTTTGCCTTCAAAAACCCCGGAGAGGATTTCCACGGTGTCCGGTTCTTTTCTCGGGCTGGCGGCGGGGCCGCCTTTGCCGGGCCGTCTCCGGTCCAGTTCCGCCTGGATATCCAGGGCTGTGAGCGGGAGCCCTGGAGGGCAGCCGTCCAGGGTAGCGCCCACGGCGGTGCCGTGGGATTCGCCCCAGGTGGTTACGCGAAAAATAGAGCCAAAGGTATTTCCTGCCATTATTTGCACCTAACAGTATATGGGGTCCTTTGGGAGCGAGGCTTCGACGGTGTGAAGAAACTCGTCGTCTCCCAGGGCCTTTTCAATAATATGCACAATTTCGCCCGAGGTCTTGTAGCTGGTGTCCACGGTGAGGTGCGAACCTTTTTCATAGAGCGGCTCCCGCTCGGCCAGCACCTGGGCCACTTCGACATAGATGTCCGCATCGGTGAGGGAAGGCCGTTGGCTGGTACTTTTCCCGTCTTCGGACAGCCTGCGGCAGATGGTGTCTATATCTGCGGTGAGCCAGACGGTAAGGCCGGTCTGCCGCAAAAGATACCAGATATCCTGTTGGAGGATTGCCCCGCCCCCCGTGGAAATGACCACGTCCTTACGGCAGATCATCTCGGCCAGCAGGTCGCGCTCAAGGAGGCGGAACTGCACCCACCCCTGCTGAGCGACGATCTGACGGATGGGCTGCCCTGCCCTGGCCTCGATAAGTTCGTCCATGTCGAGGAAGTCGAGGTTCAGGTGCTGGGCCAGCATCAAACCCACCACGGTTTTGCCGGTGGCCCGGTAGCCGGTCAGGATTATTTTTCTCCGTGGTGTGAACATATAGAGAATTTACGGGAAGATAGGGGGGGTGTCAAGCGCGGCCTCGGTTGATAGACCGCGAAGAACGAAAAATAATATGAGTTTTATCGAGGCAGGCAGCGGGTTTCGGGAGGCGATGCGATTTTGTTTTTGGATAACTTGCTGAAATATAAAAACATTTCCTGCTCGTGCGGAAACAGGACAAAAAAGGTTTGACTTTGCATTTTTAAAATGATAATTTTTATCAAACACGAGATAAATTTCTTTGTTCATTCCTTTTATAATGGAGATACGTCATGGCTGAAAATTGTTGCGGCGGGTTGCAGGTTGGTCAGAATGTGCCGGATTTTACCATGGAAACCTACGAGCCTACCGATTACGGTTTTGGTAAGGTTTCCCTGGAGCAGTTGAAAAAGGCGGGGAAATGGACGGTTCTGTTTTTCTATCCGGCGGATTTTACCTTTGTCTGCTCCACCGAACTGGGCGATTTGGCGGATGAATATGCGGAGATCACGGCGGCCGGGGCCGAGGCGGTCACGGTGAGCACCGATACCGTTTACACCCATCTGGCTTGGAAGCGGGAAGAGAAATTCTTGGAAAACGCCAAATACCCCATGGCGGCGGACCCCACCGGCGCAGTGGCCAAGCTGTTCGGTGTTTATGACTATGGCACTGGCCTGGCCCTGCGCGGCACCTTTATCATCAGCCCCGAGGGCAAACTGGTCGCCTCCGAAGTGAATTTTTACAATGTCGGCCGCAATGCCAAGGAGCTGGTGAGAAAGCTCAAGGCCAGCGTTTATGTGGCGGCCAATCCCGCCGAGGCCTGTCCTGCCCGCTGGGAAGCAGGCGACAAGACCCTGACCCCCGGACCCAAGCTGGTCGGGCATGTGTATGAAGCCCTGAAGTAATTTTTTTCTCCCTCTCTTCCCTCCCCCACTGAGCCCCCCTTTTCCCCTCCCTGGAAAAGGGGGGCTCTTTTCTGACCATCCAGCAATCCTGATCTCAAGACCGCAGCAATTTTGATAGCGGACCAGGCGAACTGCTGCATTAAAAGGCTCCTCGCTTGCTCTTAGGAAGGAACTTGATATTGGGGTGAAATTCAATGAGCAGTTGCGATGGCGTACCCGAGAATTCCTGGCTGTCTTTTATGGTGTTGGCCACAACCCGGTATATCCCCGGTTGCAAATCGATGGTTACTATTTCTCGATCATAGCTCCCATTTTTTTGGTCCCGCTCAAAGCCATGGGCGTAGTGCTCTTTGGTTGACATTGTATCTTCGTAGATTAATTCAGGTGGTAGGCTTCCCGCATCTAGCTTGAGAATTTTTAGGTGAATTGGAATACGGAGACCTAAATACTGCGCAGATCCATCACCAACCAGTGCAAGAACACGGTAAAGATCCGCGTGACCGAAATAGTTAAACTTGATGGCAAAGACATAAGAACGTGCATCACGAATCTGGAACTCTTGATTAAGAGTAGTATCGCTTCGGCTCACATCAAATGGGAAATGAACCGCAGGGACGGGCGGGGACTGCGCAAAAATGGTTTTTGGATTCCAGAAAAGAAGCATAAAAAAAGCCATGATCACCATTTTTAATTTCATGATAATTCCTATTTGGTTTAGTTGTCACCGCGATGCCGGAAAGCCAATTGACCAACCCAGAGCCCCAGGAAAAAATGGCGGGCATTGGTGCCCAGCGAGCGGGTCCGGTAGCCGCCCTCCTGCACGATCAGCGTGGGCAACCGTAGGCTGCCGAGCATCCTGCCGATTTCTTCGAAATCCGCCGCAGTGAGCGACCAGGTGCCGGTGGGGTCTTTTTCGGCCGGATCAAACCCCAGAGCCACCACCAGAAATTGCGGTTTAAAGGCGCGGACCCGCTTGAGCGCCCTGGCCAGCACCAGCCGGTAAGCTGTGCCGTCCAACGCTTCAGGCAAAGGGTAGTTGCGATTAAACCCCCGGCCTGTCTCCTCACCCACTTCATCGCTGAAGCCGGAAAAATAGGGATAGGCGAAGCTGGGATGACCGTGGATCGAAAGGGTCAATACGTCGTTGCGCCGATAAAAGATATCCTGGGTGCCGTTGCCGTGGTGGTAATCGAT
>JAPLJH010000023.1 GCA_026388695.1 Deltaproteobacteria bacterium
CGGACGCTGATGCCGCCGCGCACATCGCCAAGTTTGTATCCCTGCGCGGCATGGCAGGAGAGGCAGGCCTGCTCGACAAAAAGCGGCGCCATGTAGCGGTAATAGGTGGCGCCTTCGCGTTTTTCCTTGCCGATTGCTTCATTTTTTCCTTGGGCAAAGCTCAAGAGCGCCTGCCGTTCAAAGGGGTCCGGCGTATTATTGGGGTTGAGCGGCTTGAGGCTGGTGATGTGGAATTGGAAAGCGCCTTCACGGTCGGCGATTTCCGAGATCTCTCTGGTCATCAGCGCCGGGTTTTTTTGGGTGTAGGTCTTACCGTTGCTGGCTGTGATGTCCGGGTTTTGGAGGTAGGGGCTGGACTTCATGCCCGGCGTCTTTTCAACAAAGACGCCGCCGTGCATGGCATTCCATTTACGGGTAATGACCAGGCTACTAAAAAGAGCTTGGCCCCGGTTTTTGAGCCCCTGCTCGATGGTCTTCTGGTGGTTGAGGTAAATGCCGGTGAAGAGTGCGGAAATGAACAGCAGGATAACCATGCTGATATTGACGGCAAATCGTTTCCAAGGGGACTTGTAATTTGATTTCTGTGGCAGCATGGTCTTGCTTGTATCCGAAAAATGGGGCGATTTCCACCGAAATATTGACAACTCCTTGAGTCTGCGGCTCTTCGTCAGGGATTTTCTGCGCGAAGCCGAAGGACTCAGGGGTGCTTCATTGCGGCAATATCAGGACAGGCAATAACCTTGTTGCGACCAGACCTTTTGGCTTGGTAGAGGGCACGATCGGCAAAGGCCAGCAGATCTTCTGACCTTTGCGGGGAGTGGGCCCGGGTCGATGCCAGACCGATACTAATGGTGACTCGCATGGCAACGTTCCCATTTTGGTGGGTGTATTCCTGGGCCCGGGCACGGATACGTTCGGCAATGCTTGTGGCGCCTTCCAGGTCGGTGTTGGGCAGGAGGATGGCAAACTCCTCTCCGCCATAGCGGGCCACGGTGTCCGTGGCCCGAGCCTCGTGGAGAATTTGTTCCGCCGTTTCTTTTAGCACCAGATCGCCAAAGGGATGGCCGCAGGTATCGTTGACCTCCTTGAAAAGATCGAGGTCGAGCATCATGCAGGACAATTCGGTCTGGTGGCGTTGGGCCAGGAGAAATTCGTGGCGGAGCATTTCCTGGAAGTACCGGTGATTGTAAAGGCCGGTCAGGCTGTCGCGGCTGGTTTGTTCGCGGAGCGTTTTGTTGAGGCGGCTTAATTCGTGGGCCACCGAGGTCATGCGGTTGGCATGGGAGATGAGCAGGCGGAGCAGGAGCGCGGTGATGCCTGCAGTTATCCCGCCGGCCAACAGATGTTCCGGGTCAAGGTAGGGAATGTCCGGATGCAGGAAATAATCGATGACCGGACTGATATTGGCCATGAGCAGCACAATGCACAGATAGATCAGCGCGCGGATCATCTGTTGGCGCATGGTTCCCCCCCCCTTGTTTACTGAAAGACTCAAGCCCTGCGTTCTGTTTGGGTTTATTTTCTATTTTAATAGTAACCAAGAAAGGGCGGAAAGTACAGCCATCGCCGTTTTTATAATTCTCTAGCCAAACGATGGATTAAACGGCGGTGGGGGGCGGGAAAGGCGAAATGTTCCAGTTCGTCCGGGTTTGCCCATCGGTATTCCTGGGCGGCGTTGAGGGCCGGCTCTGTTGCGCTGCCTCGCAGGCGGCAGTGATAGCAGTGCAGTGTGACTCGGTATCTGGTGAAACTGTGCTTGAGGGTGGCGATCTTTTTTAACTCATGGATGGCAAAGCCCGTTTCTTCAGCATATTCCCGGACGAGCGCCTGTTCCGGTGTCTCGCCCTCTTCAATGCGTCCGCCCGGAAATTCCCACAGGTTGGGCCAGACATCATCGGCCAGACGTTTCTGGATGTAGATCTTCCCTTGGTGGTGGAGTACCCCGCTCACCATGGTGATGGGGATGATCTCCTTTGCCTTGCCCACAACCGGTCTCTCGCCCACCACCCCTTGGGCAAAGGCCCCGCAATGGTTGCGGACAGGGCAAGCATCGCAGCGGGGAGAACGGGGCAGGCAGACCAGGGCGCCCAGTTCCATGAGTGCCTGGTTGAAAAACCGTGCCTTGCCTTCGGGGATCAGCTCGCTCGCCTTGTCCCAGATGAAGGCGTAGGTGTGTTTTTCCTTGACCGGGGCGGTCAAGTTGAAAAGTCGCGCGAAGAGGCGCTCCACATTGGCGTCCACGATGGGGTGGCTCTGGTTGAAGGCCAGACTCATGATCGCCCCGGCGGTGTAGCGGCCAATGCCCGGCAGCTGAAGCAGGGCACCATGGTTTTCCGGCAGGGCGCCGCCATGCCGGCGACAAATCAAGTCTGCGGTTTTGAGGAGGTTTTTGGCTCGGGAGTAATAGCCCAACCCTTCCCACAGAAGCAGAACCTCCTGCTCCCGTGCCGCGGCCAGACTGGCAAGGTCGGGAAAACGGTTGAGCCAGCGGTTGAAGTAGATAACTACCCGATCCATCTGGGTTTGCTGCAACATGATCTCGGAAACCCAGATGTGGTAGGGGAGATAGGTGCGGCGCCAGGGAAGGTCGCGGCCATTTTGAGCAAACCAGTTGAGCAGGGCATCCTGTAGAGTGGGTGGCGGCATGGACAGGCTAGCTCAGGTTTCCTTTAACAGGCGCAAGAGATCGGCGGGATTCATGGCATGGCTGATATCGGTGCCCTCCAGCAGGCTGTCTGCCAGGGCCCGTTTCTCATGGTGAAGATGGACGATTTTTTCCTCGATGGTGTTCTTTGTCACCAGGCGGTAAATAGTTACCGGGCGTTGCTGGCCGATGCGATGGGCCCGATCCGAGGCCTGATCTTCCACGGCGGGATTCCACCAGGGGTCCATGTGGATCACATAGTCTGCGGCGGTGAGGTTGAGGCCAACCCCTCCGGCTTTGAGGCTGATGAGAAACAGGTCGCCATGGCCCGCCTGGAATTCCTGGACCTGGCGCTGGCGTTCTTTTGACGGGGTGCTGCCGTCCAGATATCTGTAGGCAATGCCCTCCCGGTCGAGATGCTCCCGGACCAGGCTTAAGTGATCGACAAACTGGCTGAATACCAGGGCCTTGTGCCCGTTTTCCCGCAATTCGTCGACAAGTTTGGCAAAGAGGGCGAGCTTGGCGCTGGGGATGTCCGTCTCCGGTAGGATCAGGCGTGGGTTGCAGCAAGCCCGGCGTAGTTTCATGATCTCGGCCAGAATCTGGAGGGAGCGTTTCCCCGGCTGGCCACCGGTTTGCCGCAGGTTTTCGAGGGCCCGCTGCCGGAGGGCGGCATAGAGGGCGGCTTCTTTTTCTTCCATCTCCACCTGTAAGAGAATCTCGGTGCGCTCGGGCAACTCCTCCAGAACCTGTGATTTGAGACGGCGCAGAATGAAGGGGTTGATCAGTTTTTTTAATTTCTTTCTTGCTTCGGGGTCGTTGCCGCGCTCAATGGGGATGGCAAACCGCTGGTTGAACTGGTTTAACGAGCCGAGGAGCCCTGGATTGATGAACTGGAACAGGTTCCAGAGTTCGGTGAGGTGATTTTCAATGGGGGTGCCGGTGGTGACCATCTTGAATCGGCCCTGTAACAGCATGGCTGCCCGTGAGCGTTTGGTGATGAAGTTTTTGATG
>JAPLJH010000003.1 GCA_026388695.1 Deltaproteobacteria bacterium
CGCAGTTACCGGTGCTTTGAAGAAGGGCGACAAGGTAACTTTGGTTGGGTTTGGCACATTTTCTGTGACCAAGAGGGCGGCCCGTCAGGGACGCAATCCTCAGACCGGGAAGGCCATCACCATCAAGGCCCGGAAAGTTGCTCGCTTTAAGCCAGGCAGCAAGCTTTCTGAAGCAGTAAAGTAACTGATTTTCATCAGTCGCTGTATCTGTTCAACAGACAAGGCAGGTCCTCCTCGAGAAGGGAGAGCCTGCCTTCTTTTTTGTTGACGCCCCCAAAAACTATGGGTACATATGCTCCACAATTCTTCCGGCATGGTTCTAGGCAGGAAGAATTGTGGAGAAAAACGAAAATCATAATGTCGGGATGTGGCTCAGCCTGGTAGAGCACGTGCTTCGGGAGCACGGGGTCGGAGGTTCGAATCCTCTCATCCCGACCAGTAGTAGTAAGGGGTTGCTGGTTTTCCGCAGCCCCTTTTTTTATGCAAAATTAGCAACCCGGGTTGGGCGGGTGATTTTGTCAGTTTCTTCTCGACACGGACTGAATTATTCGGGCCAAGTTTTTTTCACCTCGCAGTCAATTTCCCCCTGGGCCAGGGTGATGCTGATGTCCTCCCCCAGATGTACTTCTGTGCAACTTCGAATGATATTTCCATTTTTCTGCTGGACAATGCTGTAGCCTCGTCCGAGAACAGCCAATGGACTTATGGCATGAAGAAGACCTGCGTTTCTTGCGAAGGCTGCTTGCTTGCGCTCCTGTTGGCGAGACATGGCTTGGGCTAAGCGCCTGCGCAGTTCGTGGATTTTTCGCCGTTGATATTTGAGACGTTGTTCCGGACTGTGGCTGGCAAGGATGTGGCTGAGCCTGGCAAGGGCGAGCTGGCGTTGATGGATGGTGCTGGAAAAGGCGAATTGCAGGGAGGCCAGCGCATGGTCGGTTTTCAGGCGGAACTGGTCAAGCAGCGAGGTGGGATCGCCCAGTATTTTTCTGTGGGCCTCAATGGTGCGGCGGAAAATTGCCAACCGGTCTACAACCGTTCTTGTCAGCCGGGTGCTGAGATTGTGCAGTTGGGAGTACAGTTGGTCGCGGCTAGGGACAACCGCCTCGGCTGCGGCAGTCGGTGTTGGCGACCGGAAGTCCGCGACTAGATCGGCAATGGTGAAATCAATCTCATGCCCGATTGCCGAAACAACCGGGATGTGTGAATCGGCAATGGCCCTGGCGACCTTTTCTTCGTTAAAGGTCCACATGTCTTCCAGGGAGCCCCCGCCACGGCAGAGCACGATCACATCATTTTTACCTCGTTCGTTACAGAGGGTGATGGCCTCAATGATGTCTTCCATGGCCCCAGCCCCCTGGACCCGGACCGGGAAAATCTCCACCGGGATCGCGGCGCATCTTTTTTCGGCCATGGCAAGAAAATCATGGGCCGCCGCCCCGCTTGGCGAGGTGATGAGGGCAATCCTCTCTGGCAGTAGCGGCAGGGGTCGTTTCCGCTCTGAGGCAAAAAGGCCTTCGTCTGTCAATTTGCGCTTGAGGAGATCGAAGGCAAGCTGCAACGCCCCTGCGCCTTTTGTCGCAAGAACATCCACAATGAGCTGGTATTCGCCTCTGGCTTCATACAGCGAGACCCGGCCCCGGCAGACCACCTCCATGCCGTCTGTTGGGATGCAGGCGAGATAGCGCTGCTGGGGCTTGAAGAGCACCGCTTTTATCTGGGCGGTTTCATCCTTTAGGGTGAAATAGAGGTGCCCTGAGTACGGGCAGCGCAGGTTGGATATCTCGCCCGCCACGGTGACAAACGGGAAGGAAACCTCAAGCACCCCCCGGATTGACTGGGTAAGTTCGCTGACTGTTTGGATTTGCTCGCTGATCATATTCACTACCTAGCATGACCGATGCGACAGGGACAAGTATTTTGTGCTGTGGTTTTGTCCTGCCGATATCATCGCTGCATGGCTGGAGGTGGTGAATAGGGACTTAAAATGGCGGATGCTTTTTTTGGGCGGAAAAGGTATAGTGTCGACAATTTTTGTTGTTTCAGGATAAAAAACGCAAGCAGCGTAACAGCGAGGGGCTGAGGCATGTCTGAGCAAAATACCTATTTTCAACAAGAGATACTGAACAAGCCTTTACAGAAACACGGATTGCTCGAAGAGCTCAACCTGCCTCCCAAGGCAATTCAGTTTATCCGGCGCAACAAGCGGAATATAATCATCGGCCTGTTGTGTTCTGCCTTGGCAATCCTGGGGTGGTCCTCTCTCAGCTACTATCTTGCCCGGCAAAATGATCGGGCCGCCGCCCTGTTGTCCGAGGCGGTCGGTCAGGGTGCGGTTGAACAACGCAAGGTGCTTTTGCAGAAGGTTCTTGATGAGTATGGGCGGACCGGCTCAGCCAAATGGGCAAAGGTTGAGATGGGGCATCTTGCCTTTGATGCGCAGCAGTATGACGAGGCCATCAAGGTGTATCTGAGCGTTCGTGATGACCTTGCCAAGTCGAGTCCGGTTTTCCCTCTGGTGCAGCTTAATCTGGCCCAGGCCTATGAAAATAAAAATGCTCTGACTGAGGCTCTCGCTGTTTATAAGGGTTTGGCAGAGATCAAGGGGTTTGCCGGGGAGGCCTATCTGGCCATGGGCAGAATTTATGAGTCGCAGAAGTCCGTTCCCCAGGCAAAAGAGATGTATGGCAAGGTGCTGATCGAGGAAGGTGTTTCTCCTGCGCTCAAGGAAAAGGTGCAGGCCAAGCTGGACCGGTTATAAGTTGCGGGTTTCTGCGGCATTATCCGGAAAAGCCAGACACGGTACAGATTGAGCAATGGAGATCATCCGCACGCCTGCTGAGATGACGGTTTGGGCAAACCAGGCACTTGCCGACGGGCAGACAATCGGCCTGGTGCCCACTATGGGTTTTTTTCATGCGGGGCATTTGTGCCTGATGCGCAAGGCCAGAGAGAAAGCCGATCGCACGGTGGTGAGCCTGTTTGTCAACCCGATTCAGTTTGGGGCCAACGAAGATCTTGGCACGTATCCCCGTGATTTTGCCCGGGATTGCCAGCTCGCGGATGCCGAAGGAGTGGATGTTCTTTTTGCCCCTGAGGTCCAGGCCATGTATCCGCCGGAGGCCAGCACCAGAGTGATTGTCTCCGGTGTGACGGAGGGTCTGTGCGGGGCGAGTCGTCCGGGTCATTTTTCCGGGGTGACCACCGTGGTTGCCAAGCTTTTCCATATTATTAAACCGCATTGCGCTGTTTTTGGCAGAAAGGATTTTCAGCAGCTGGCGGTGATAGAAAGAATGGCGGCTGATCTCAATTGGGATGTGGAGATCATCGGACATCCCATTGTCCGGGAGGCGGACGGCCTAGCCATGAGCTCTCGGAATACCTATCTTTCCGCTCAGGAGCGGCAAGCGGCTCTGTGTCTCTTTTGGGCCATCGGCCATGCGAGAAGACGGGTGCGAACCGGGCTTGTCGAGGCAAAGGTTTTGTTGTTGGAGGTGGAGGAGTTGTTGCAGCAGGAGGCTGTTACCATTGAGTATGTAAGCATTGTTGATCAGGCGACCTTGCGGCCGCAAGCCGTGTTGCAGAAAGGCGCGGTGTTGGCCATGGCCATAAAGGTCGGGGCGACACGCTTGATCGACAACGATAACCTTTTTGATGACTGAGAGAACGACAATGTTGCAATACATGTTAAAATCAAAGATTCACCGCGCCACGGTGATCGAGGCCGATCTCAACTATGAGGGGAGCCTCACGGTGGACAAGGATCTGATGGATGCCGTTGGCCTGTATCCTTATGAGCGGGTGAATATCTATAACATTAACAACGGCGAGCGCTTCGATACCTATCTGATCGAGGGGAAGGCCGGTTCCGGGATGATTGGCTTAAACGGTGCGGCTGCCCGCAAGGGGCTGCCCGGCGATTTGATTATCATTGTCAGCTATGCCTTATATACCCCGGAAGAACTCGTTGGGTATAAGCCACAGATCGTGGTGCTTGAGAAGGGCAACCTGATCAAAAAGGTGATGCATGTCGAAGAGGCGCAACATCCGTATCGTGGATAGTCCTCCTCTTGGGCGCTGCTTTCTCGCGCCTTCCCTTGTCGTTTGTCTGGGTAATTTTTTCTTTGCTAGACGCCCATGATTCTTCTTGTCGCCGCCACAGAGATGGAAGCCTTGCCCTTGGCCGGGAAAACGACCGGTCAGCCCCATGCGCTTTTTGTCGCGGGTGTGGGTCCGCTTGAAACAGCGGTCCGACTCACCCGGCGGCTGTGCGAGGGGAGAAGGGATGTCTCTCTGGTTCTCAATTTTGGCGTGGCCGGGGCTTATGCCGGGGCTTATGCCGGTTCCGGGGCGGGTCTGCTCGATATCTGTCTGGCCGAGAGCGAGGTTATGGGCGATTTCGGGATCTGTTATGAAGAAAGCGTTGCCCCCTTTGACGGGCAATTGGCTGGCAGATCCGTTTTTTCTCTGGATCAGCGGTATCTTTCCCAGGCCTGGGAAATCCTCGCAACGCAGGATTACGGCTGTAAAAAAGGCGTATTTGTTACAGTCAATGGGGCGACTGCCACGGCAAGGCGTGGCGCCATGTTGCGCGCTGCTCATAGCGGCCTGTGCGAGAACATGGAGGGCGGGGCAGTTGTCAGGGTCTGCGCTGAATTCGCTGTTCCTTGTTTGGAAGTGCGCTGCGTCAGCAACATGGTGGAAGACCGTAACCTTGGGAACTGGCAGCTTGCTGCGGCCGTGCACAAATGTGGGCAGGCTGTTTCCCTGCTCATCGATAACATAGTCCCCATCTGAACCAGGCAGAAAATCCGTGCCATCTCTTGCAGAAAAAAACCGGCTTACTCTTGGCTTCTCTCCCTGCCCCAATGATACGTTTATCTTTAATGCCCTGGTGCATGGCCAGGCGTGCGGGGAGTCTCTGGATTTTGGCGAGGCGACCCTTGCCGATGTTGAAACCCTGAATGATTGGGCGTTTGCCGGGCGGCTTGATGTCACCAAGCTTTCGTTTCATGCCTTGGGGCATCTCCTTGATCAATATGTTTTGCTCATGGCCGGAAGTGCTCTCGGTCGCGGCTGCGGCCCCTTGCTGGTCGCACGGGAAAAATTTTCTTCAAGCGAGCTGCCCCGGCTGACCATTGCCATTCCGGGCACCTACACCACGGCGGCCATGCTGTTGCGAATGTATTCCCCTGTTGCCCTGACGACCCGAGTGCTGCGTTTTGATGAGATCATGCCAGCCATTGTGGCAGGCGAGGTCGATGCCGGAGTGATCATCCACGAGAGCCGGTTTACTTTTCAGGAGCATGGCCTGTTGATGCTTCAGGATTTGGGCATTTGGTGGGAACAGGAGACCGGTCTCCCTATCCCCTTGGGCGGCATCGTGGCAAAACGGTCCTTGGGTAAGGAGAAAATTCAGGCCATTGACCGATGTATTCGTGCCAGCGTTGCTACCGCCTTTGCCAGTCCGGAGGCGGGCATGCCCTATATCCGGCAACACGCCCAGGAGCTTGACGACAGGGTCATCAAGGAGCACATCGGGCTGTATGTGAATCCGTTTTCTCTTGATCTGGGAGAGGAAGGGGTTGCCGCAGTGCGGGAATTTCTGGAGCGAGGCAGACTGTGCCCGGGATATTTTTGGTATACAAGCCGATCTTTATCGGAAGACAAGTTGAATTTAAAGGTAAGGAATAGAGCATGAAACTCACAGGAGCACAGGCATTCCTCAAGTGTCTGGAAGAGCATGGCGTCGAGATTATCTTCGGCTATCCCGGCGGGGCACTCATCGATGTCTATGATGAGTTGATGAAAAACGATAAAATCCATCATGTTTTAACCCGGCATGAGCAGGCTGCAGTGCATGCCGCCGATGCCTACGGGCGGATCAAGGGAGAAGTAGGGGTTGCCCTGGTGACCTCCGGTCCTGGTGCCACCAATGCGGTTACCGGAATTGCCTCGGCCTATCTGGACTCCATCCCCCTCGTTGTTTTCACGGGGCAGGTGCCGACCAAACTGATTGGTAACGATGCCTTTCAGGAGGTTGATATTGTCGGGATTACCCGGCCGATCACTAAGCATAATTACTTGGTGAAAGATGCCGATGAGCTGGTTCCGATTATTCGGGAGGCTTTCCATCTGGCTAAGACCGGTCGTCCTGGCCCTGTGCTTATTGATATGCCCAAGGATGTTCTTGCCACCCGGATAAGCTATCCCGAGCTTAAACCCATCAGCATGCGGACATATAAGCCCACCTACGAGCCGCATCCCGGGCAGATAGAAAAGGCCTGCCAGGCAATGCTCAAGGCAAAAAAACCGGTAATCTACGCGGGTGGGGGCGTTATTCTCTCCGACTCCAACGAGGAGCTGACCGAACTTGCCAGAAAGCTTAACATCCCCGTCACCATGACCCTTATGGGGTTGGGCGGTTTCCCTGGGACGGACCCTCTATCCATGGGCATGCTTGGCATGCACGGAACCTACTATGCCAATATGGCCGTGGCCAACTGTGACCTGTTGATCGCGGTGGGCGCTCGTTTTGATGACCGTGTTACCGGTCGGGTTGACGCTTTTGCCCCCCACGCAGAGATCATCCATATTGATATCGATCCTTCGTCTATCAGCAAGAACGTCCGGGTGGACATCCCCATCGTGGCCGACTGTAAGCATGCGCTTGACGCCATTAACGCTTGGTTTGGCCGGAGCAAGGAGTTCAACGCCGATGAGTGCGTGGAGAAAAATCGGCCCTGGCATGAACAGATTCGGGAGTGGAAAAACAAGCATCCCCTGGGTTATATCGAAGAAACCGATATCATTAAGCCCCAGTTTGTTATTCAGAAGCTCAATGAATTGACCGGTGGCGATGCGATTATCACCACCGAGGTCGGCCAGCATCAGATGTGGACCGCCCAGTTCTACCATTTCAATAAGCCCCGCCAGTTTGCCACATCAGGCGGCCTTGGTGTTATGGGATATGGCTTTCCTGCGGCCATCGGTGCCCAGATGGCCGCACCGGACAAGGTTGTTATCGACATTGCCGGTGATGGTTCTATCCAGATGAACATCCAAGAGCTGGCCACATGCAGACAGGAAAAATTGCCAGTTAAGGTTGCCATCTTGAATAATGGCTACCTGGGCATGGTTCGCCAGTGGCAGGAGCTGTTTTATAATAAGCAGTACTCCTCGACGGTTATGGAGGTTGTTCCGGATTTTGTCAAGGTGGCCGAGGCCTATGGCGCGGTTGGATTGCGGGCGCTCAAGCCCAGCGATGTCGAGCCGGTTATCAAGGAAGCATTGAAGACTAAGAATACTGTATTCATGGACTTTGTCATTGCCAGGGAAGAAGGTGTCTACCCCATGGTTCCAGCTGGTAAGGCCACAACAGAGATGTTGTTGGTTTAATAAGGATAGCCGCGATGAAACATACCATTTCCGTACTGTTGCAAAATAAACCCGGAGTTCTTTCCCGAGTTACGGGCCTTTTCAGTGGCCGGGGCTTCAACATCGAAAGCCTGTCCGTGGCCCAGACCCTTGAGCAGGATGTTTCCTGCCTGACCCTGGTGACCTCCGGTGAGGATACCATCATTGAGCAGATCACCAAACAGCTCCACAAGCTTATCGATGTTATCAAGGTCACCGATATGTGTGAGCATGATAATGTGGAGCGGGAGATGGCCCTGATCCGGGTAAAGGCCGAGGCGCATACCAGGGCCGAGGTTTTGCGGATAATCGATAT
>JAPLJH010000030.1 GCA_026388695.1 Deltaproteobacteria bacterium
GGCTTCCAGATTGAGCGCAAAAAGCCTTACAAGTTGCCGAAATTTGGGCTCTGAAATTTTTGAACGTTTTGCGTACCTGTTTTTCATTGTCATAACTAGATGTTAGCACACTTTTTAAAGTGCTGTTCTAGTCATGACCCTTAATTAATATCCAGCCACCAACTGACAAGTATATTCCGAGAAGTATAAATAACGTTTTCAACATGTACTGAGTTAATGGAACCACGAAAACACCTGATACAAGACCTGTTATACCGCCAACGATAATAGTGATAGCTAATAACCATTGAGCAATTATTTTATTTTTAAAAGCGAAAACAGCCAAGAGTAGAGGAATAAGCAAAGCTACAAATCTTGCAGCAATTATATGAATTGGTTCATTAATTATTATGGCGGAATAGCAAAATTGAACCGCTTTCAATCCTAGATAACTTCCAACTATTATTTTGGCCGCTAGAATTCCGGTTTTCATTTTTTGGGGCCTAACAATATTATTATCGAGCAAGCTATATAATTTCGACTAAAAATACGCAGAGTATTATCTGTCTGCCTGACACCATGGAGCAATTCAAGGCAAATCGTTACTTCTGTTTTTCCCTTTGTCCTTGTATGCTGAGCTGAAATTATCTCTATCAACACGGGAGCATATCCATGAAACTGACTTTTCACGGCGCAGCAAAAACCGTCACCGGCTCCCAGCACCTGCTTGAGGTGAACGGCAAGCGTATCCTTCTTGATTGCGGGTTGTTCCAGGGCAAGCGCAAGGAGGCCTTTGATCTCAACCGTACCGGCTTTTGTGCGGGCAAGGACCTTGACTGTTTGATTCTTTCCCACGCCCACATCGATCATTCTGGCAACATCCCCTGTCTGGTCAAGAAAGGGTTTACCGGTGATATTATCTGCACCTCGGCCACCCGCGACCTCTGCGCGGTCATGCTCATGGATGGCGCGCACATCCAGGAACAGGATGTGGCGTTTATCAACAAGCTCCGCCGGAAGAACAAGCAGAAGGAATTTGAGCCTCTTTACACCAAGGAGGATGTGGTCGCCTCCATGGACCAGTTTGTCGGCATCAGCTACAACCGCAAGCGGGAGATTTTGCCCGGCGTGCATCTTACCCTGACGGATGCGGGCCATATGCTGGGCAGCGCCAACGTGATCCTCGACATCCACGATCAGGAGCAGGGCCGCGATCTTCGCCTTGTTTTTAGCGGGGATATTGGCCGGGCCGGAATCCCGATCATCAACGATCCGGCGGTTTTGAGCGAGGGTGCGGATATCCTCATCATGGAAAGCACCTACGGCAACCGGCAGCATCCGCCTTACCAGGAGTCGGAAAAGGAACTGGAGCGGATTGTTAATGAGACCTACCAGCGCGGCGGTACACTCCTGATCCCTGCTTTTGCCGTGGGTCGAACCCAGCAGCTGGTTTATGCCCTGCATAAGCTGTTTTTGAAGCGCGACATTCCCAAGATGCCCATCTATGTGGACAGCCCGCTGGCCACCAGGGTTACGGATATCTTCCGGCTGCATCCCGAGACCTACGACAGCGAGATCCGGGAATTTTTATTGAAGGACAACCACAGTAATCCCTTTGGCTTTGACACCCTGCGCTATACCCAGAGCGTGGAGGATTCCAAGGAGCTGAATTTTTTACGGGAGCCGGCCATCATCATCAGTGCCAGCGGCATGATGGAGGCCGGGCGTATCCTGCATCATTTGCGCAAGCGCATCAGCGACAAGAAAAACACGATTCTGGTCACCGGCTGGCAGGCGCCCAATACCCTGGGCCGCAGGATTGTTGACGGGGAGGAAACGGTACGGATCTTTGGCGAGGAATTCGCGCTCAAGGCCAAGGTGGAAACACTCACCGGTTTCAGCGGCCATGCCGATCGGGATGGGCTTCTGGCCTGGGCCGGGGCCATGCAAAAGAAACCGGCCCGCACCTTTGTTGTGCATGGCGAGGAGGATGCGGCCACCGCCTTTGCCGAGAGCCTGCGGCAGGAGTTGGGCTTTCCGATGGTTGAGATTCCTGAGCCCCATCAGGCCTTTGAGGTGTAAAGAAGTAGTGTCCGGTTTGGCGATGGCCTCAGAACCGGGACCTTCCCCCTCTCCCTAGCCCTCCCCCGCCAGGGGGGAGGGGACTTTTTTGTTTTTTCCAGCCGCCATGCCCCCTGCTTCCACCGGCATGCTTCTGATGTGAATATCCCGTTGCGGATAGGGGATATTCACGCCCTGTTCGTGGAACGCGTCCCAAATCCTTAAAAGAATCTCACTTCTCACATTCTTGACCCCGTTGACCGGATCGTTGATCCAGGCGCGCAGCTCCAGATCAAGGGAGCTGTTGCCGAATGCCACCAGCAGGCAGATGGGCGGCGGGTTTTGGATGATCCTAGCTGTTTGCCGGGCCGCCTCTTCGCACAGGGCCATGGCCTTGCGCACGTCCGAGTTGTAGGCAATGCTCACCGGAATCTTCAGCCGTACCGTGCTGTTGCTGAACGACCAGTTTTCCACCCGCTGGGTGATCAGATCCTCGTTGGGGATCAGAAACTCCTTGCCGTCCTGGGTGATGAGCGAGGTGTAGCGGGCGCCCAGCGAGTTGACCCAGCCGTAGGTTTCGCCCACGGTGATGACGTCGCCGGGCTTGATGGATTTGTCCAGCAGGAGGATGATGCCGCTGATCAGGTTGGAGACAATCTTTTGCAGGCCAAAGCCGATGCCCACGCCGACCGCGCCGGTGAAGATGGTAAAGCCGGTGAGGTCGAGGCCGACGATCCGCAACCCGACCAGGATGGCGGTGGCGATGAGCACAATCTTTGACAGCTTTATAAAGAGCACTTGGATGGAAGGCGAGAGGGCTGAATTCGCCCGGATGCGTTTTTCCAGCAGCCGGGAGAGGCTGCGCGCCCCCCAAAGCAGCAACGCCAGGGTCAGGAGGCCTGTAAGCACGGTGAGCAGCGAAATGCGCACCGTACCAAAGGTGAGGGCCATACGGTCGAGCAGCCGGACGGTGGGGCCCAGCAGGTCCATGATGTTGAGGGCCGCCAAGCTCCAGGCAGTGACCGCAATCAGCCTGACCCAAGCGGTATTCTCAAAAAGCGAGGAGGTGGTCTGGACAACTATCCACACCGCCAGGAGATTGACGACAATGGTGAGTAGGTCATGGGGCCATTCCGCATCCATGGCGACCATGAGCGAGATCAGTTGCAAACAAAGCCAGAGGAATGGCGCAGTAAGGGGCAGCACCGCGACAAGTATGTGGCCGAAACGCCTCTGCCCAAGGTCTTGATCGGGAAACCTTTTTTTGATTCTGTTGCCGATCAAAACGGCGATCAGCCAGGCGCAGAGTATAACCATCGCCTGGCTGAGGTGGTCGTAGGTCAGGACATTTTCGAGCAGCCAGTCGTTGAGGAACACAAGTTTTCTTTCGCTGACTGCGGAAAGCCAGAGGCTTTTCATGAGAGATGTTTCCATGGGAGAGATGACTCAGGTGTTATTTTTTATCCCAGCAAAGGCATGGGCAAGTGCCGCAAGTATAGCAGTAAAACCAGAACGAGCAGAGAAAAAAGCGTAATCGGGATGCCCACCCTGGCGTGTTCCCGAAAGCTGATCTCGATATGAAATTTCTTGGCCTGCTCGATGACGATGAGATTGGCGATGCTGCCGATGATGATCAGGTTTCCGGCAAAGGTGCTGGACAGGGCCAGGACGTACCACTGCTCCGGCACTCCAGGGTCAAGTAAGCGGACCAGGAGCATGGCCGCAGGCACATTGCTGACCAGATTGCTCATCAGGGTGGAGATGCCGGTGAGGGCAAAGAGGTTGGTGATCGTCACTCCATGCTGAGCCATGGCTTCCATGATCAGGCTGGGAATATTGCGGGTCGTTATGCCGTGGACCACGATGAACAGGGCGCAGAACAGGGTGAGCAGATGCCAGTCCACCAGCTCCATGATCTGGCGGGAGTGCATTTTTCTGCTGCACAGCAGGATTCCGGTCACGGTGATGGCGGAAAGCTCCCTGGGGATGGGAGTGAAGAAAAGCCCGACTAAAACCAGGATGGCGATGACCCCCTTTGCGCTTTGCCAGCGATCGAACTCGGGCCATTCGGGTGTTTGCTCCATGGTTTGGGGAATCGAGGGCGTGGCAAAGCGGCCACGGTAGGTGCGGCAGAGAATACCGTAGGCCCCGGCCAGGGCGATAAGCGCAGGCGGGGTGCACCAGAGTAGAAATCTGCCGAAGTGCAAATGGCCGACCTGGCCGATCAGCATGTTCTGCGGGTTGCCGATGATGGTGGCGGCCGAGCCGATATTGCTGGCAGCGGCAAGACCTAAGAGAAAGGGCAGGGGGTTGAGTCCTTTTTTGAGCAGGGCCAGGCAGAGAACCGGGGTGAAGGCCAGGCAGACAATGTCGTTGGCCAGCAGGGCGGAAAGCAGGGCCGCCACCAGCATGCTGGCAAGGAGAAAAAGCCGGGGCCGGTCCAGTAGACTGGTTGTGCGGCTGGCGACCCAGGTGTAGAAGCCGCCCAGCCTCAGCCGGGCGGAGAGCACCATCAGGGCGTAGAGCAGGATGATGGTGGGCAAGTCGATGGCCCCCATGGCCTCGGTGAGCGGCACTGCGCCGCTGGCGATCATGGCGATTGCCCCCAGCAGGGCGATGCCGGTGCGGTCCAGCATCAGGCCGGGGATTCGGCCGATGGCCACACCGAGGTAGGTTATGATGAAAATGATTAGGGCTGGATCGGGCATGTGCTATCCTGAAGATAGAGTTGAAAAACGGGGTAAGCTCTATATATCCCCGAGGGCTTGGGTAAGGCAAAGGGTATGTGGGGTGGATGGGTAAAAAAGGTTCATCTGGGGGAGTGTGTCATGGAATTCGTGTGTTCGTTTCTTTGTTTGCCCAAAGAAACGAACCAGCAGCGAAGCGGCGAAGAAAGGGCCCCCTGTGTCCCTTGTCCCGCCTTTGGCGGGATTCCCTGCGCTCCTCGATGCTGCCGGGGCTTTGCAAACTCGGCTTCGCCTCAAACAGTGCAAATCCCCTTTTCGGCAGCTTTTCCGGTGCTCGGCTGCGTGCCAATGGGATTTTTCTTCTCCCCTCCCCCATTTGTCCTGCCGCGCCTCGCAGGCGGGGGCGGAAAAAGACGCTAAAACTGTTTGAGGGCGAAGCCCGAGTTTTTTTAGCGTCCCGCCCTCGGCGAGAAGTAAGGGAAGCCCGCAGGGCCAGGACTGGCTGGGGTGCCTTTTTCTTGTTTCTTCTTTTGGGCATGCAAAAGAAGAAAGGGAGGACCGCAAAAAGATTCTTCTTAGGGATCTTCCCTGGAATTGCCGGATGGACCCAAAAAATCCACCTCTCTGGCCCTTGGAGACCCCAAAAAAATCTGGACCAATCCTGTCTGTCAAAAGATTGACGTGCCGCCCTTGACAGCGGCTGGGGGCGCACTTACGGTATTTGCAGTACAGAGCGGGGGCGTTTGGCTGGCTATTTTTTAAAGGAGCAACGGATATGCAGTTTGATAAATTCACGGTGAAATCACAGGAAGCGGTGCAGGCCGCCCAGAATCTGGCCCAGGGCAAGGGGCATCAGGAGTTGCAGCCCGAGCACCTTATGCGGGTTTTGCTTGATCAGCCCGATGGAGTGGTGGTGCCCATTCTCCAGAAGATGGGGGTGAATCCGGCCCAGCTCCGGCAGGAGATGGACGAGCTTTTGCAAAAGCTGCCCCAGGTGAGCGGCGGCGGGTACACCCAGGCCTATGCTGGGAAACGGTTTCAGGCCCTGCTGGACCGGGCCTTCAAAGTGGCCTCGGAGATGCAGGATGAGTACGTCAGTCTGGAGCATCTGATTCTCGCCGTGCTTGACGACAAGGATTCTCCGGCAGCCCAGGCCTTTAAGCGCAAGGGCGTGAGCCGAGAGGCATTTTTGCAGGCTCTGGTCGCCATCCGCGGCAATCAGCGGGTCACCGACCCCAACCCCGAGGAGAAATACCAGGCTCTGGAAAAGTATGCCCGCAACCTCACCGATGTTGCTCGGCAAGGCAAGCTCGACCCGGTGATCGGCCGGGATGACGAGGTGCGCCGGGTGATCCAGGTGCTTTCCCGGCGGACCAAGAACAACCCGGTTTTGATCGGCGAGCCAGGGGTGGGCAAGACCGCCATTGTCGAGGGACTGGCCCAGCGCATCGTCAACGGCGACGTGCCGGAAACCCTGCGCAACAAGCAGGTGTTGTCCCTGGACCTGGGCGCGCTGGTGGCTGGGGCCAAGTACCGCGGTGAGTTTGAGGATCGGCTCAAGGCGGTGCTCAAAGAGGTGCAGAAACGGGAGGGGGAGGTCATCCTCTTTATCGATGAGATCCATACCCTGGTCGGGGCTGGGGCCGCGGAGGGGGCCATGGACGCATCCAACATGCTCAAGCCCGCCCTGGCTCGGGGTGAGCTGCACTGCGTCGGCGCCACTACCCTGAACGAATACCGCAAGTACATCGAAAAAGACGCCGCCTTTGAGCGCCGCTTCCAGCAGGTGCTGGTGCAGGAGCCGTCGCTGGACGACACCATCGCCATCCTGCGCGGGATCAAGGAAAAATACGAGGTCCACCACGGGGTGCGGATCAAGGATTCGGCCACCGTTGCGGCGGCGACCCTGTCCAATCGTTACATCACCGACCGCTTCCTGCCGGACAAGGCCATCGACCTTATCGACGAGGCGGCCTCCCGGCTGCGGATCGAGATCGATTCCATGCCCACCGAGATCGACGAGGTGGATCGTAAGCGGATCATGCTGGAAATCGAGCGGGAGGCTCTGAGAAAAGAAAGCGACGCCGCCTCGAAAGAGCGGCTTGGCAAGATCGAGGCCGAGCTTGCCGAGATCAACGAGAGTCTGACCGCCATGAAGGGCCATTGGACCCTGGAGCGGGATATCATCCAGAAGATCAGAAAGATCAAAAGCGATATCGACGAAGCGCGAGTTGCCGAGCAGCAGGCCGAGAGGCAGGGCGATCTGAGCCGCGTGGCGGAGATCCGCTACGGTAAAATCGTGGAACTTGAAAAGCAGTTGGCCTCCGAAAACACCCATCTTGCCGAGATCCAGAAGGATCGCAAGATGCTGAAAGAAGAGGTGGACGAGGAGGATGTGGCCCAGGTGGTGGCCAAGTGGACCGGCATCCCGGTGGACCGGTTGCTGCAAGGGGAAAAGGACAAATTGGTCCATGCCGATGCCGAACTGGCCAAACGGGTGGTGGGCCAGACGGAGGCAATCACTGCCGTGGCCAACGCGGTGCGCAGGGCGCGGGCCGGACTCCAGGACCCCAACCGGCCCCTAGGTTCCTTTATCTTTTTAGGCCCCACCGGGGTGGGCAAGACCGAGCTGGCCCGGAGCCTGGCCCATTTTCTCTTTGACACGGAAAAGGCCATGATCCGGATCGATATGTCCGAGTTCATGGAGAAGCATTCGGTCTCCCGCCTGATCGGCGCGCCTCCGGGCTATGTGGGCTACGAGGAGGGCGGCTATCTCACCGAGGCGGTGCGGCGCAGGCCGTACTCGGTCATCCTCTTTGACGAGATTGAAAAGGCCCACCCGGACGTGTTCAACGTGCTGCTTCAGATTTTGGATGACGGGCGGATGACCGACGGCAAGGGGCGGACCGTGGATTTCAAGAACACTATTTTAATCATGACCTCGAACCTTGGCAGCCAGATGATCATGGAGATGGGCGAGGGCCGCCGCGCCGAGATGCAGACCCAGATCGACGCCATTCTCCATGCCCAGTTCCGGCCGGAGTTTTTGAACCGGATCGATGAGATCATCATCTTCCACTCCTTGGGCAAGGAACATCTTGCCCGGATCATCGACATCCAGGTGGCCTTGCTCACCCAACGGTTGGCCGAGCAGAAGTACAGCGTCAGCCTGACCGAGGCAGCCAAAGAATACCTGATCGAAGTGGGCTACGACCCCAGTTTTGGGGCAAGGCCGCTCAAACGCGCCATCCAGCGTTATGTGCAGGACGGCCTGGCCATGAAGATTCTGGATGGTACCTTTGCTGAGGGCGACACCATCGTGGTGGATCGGGGGGAGGCAGGGCTTATCTTCGGCAGGGGATAAAAAAAGGTAAAACATAGAAGGCGCAAGGCAAAAGGCCGACTGGGATTGTGGGTAATCCGGTCGGCCTTTTTTGGTATATGGGGGCGGTTGTGGCAAGAGTCGAGTTCTTGGGTTGTCGGCCTCCGAAGAATGTGTGGGCGACCTCCGTTTTTGGCAGATTCCCAATTTTTTATGATATGTTTGTATAGATTATTAACGGTTTTTTTGTGCACCCTACCGCCAGGGGGATTGCGATGAATGCTGATAAAGCGATTGACGTTACGGGCAAGGTCTGCCCGTTGCCTTTGATTACCATGGCCAAGGAAGTTCGGACCATGCAAAAGGGGCAGGTGCTGTGCATCGTTGGAGATGATCCGATCTTCGAAGAATCAGTCATCGATTTCTGCCGTGAAGGGGCACATGAACTGCTGGAGGCTCATCGCGAAGGAAAAAGGGTGACTATTCTGTTTCAGGTGTAAGCAAAATCCGTCCCCGGAAAGTATGCGAGGAAGATTTCATGAATAAAAAAGGCACGATTCTCCTGCTCAGTGGAGATCTCGACAAAGCTCTTGCCGCCTTTATCATTGCCACAGGGTTTGCCGCCTTGGGGGTTGAAATGAAAATGTGGTTTATGATCTTTGGCCATAATTGCCTGAAAAAACGCAAAAGCCTTTTTGCCCGACGGCAAAAGCCGAACCCGGCGCGCGAGGGGCTGTATCGGGATTTGGCTTCCGACAGTAGCCTCCAAACCATGGTTGAGATGTTGAATCGCGGCGGCCCCGAGCATCTGCCCTTATCGCAACTGAACCTGATGGGCTTGGGCCCCATGCTATTTGCCAAGATGATCAAAAAGAAGAATATCCAAAGTCTTGAAGAGCTGATCCACAGCGCCGATGAACTCGGAGTCACATTCAACATCTGCCAAATCTGCTGCGATGCCATGGGCCTGAGCGTGGATGATTTGATTGTCCCCAACGTGGAGGTAAAGGGCGTCTCGACCTACATGAAAGACACCATGGAAGCCCATGTGAATCTGGTTTTTTGAACCATGCCTCCCTGCTGCTGAGAGAGAATTATGAACCTGAACAATCTGGCCATGATCGAAGAGCAGAACCTTCGCTTGCGGGAAGAAAACGAACTGTTGCGTCGTGCTCTCAGCGAAACCGATTGCGGCTACAGGTTAATCCAGCAACGGGATGAGTTTGCAAAACTTATTGATTTTGGCAAAACAATCGTTGCCGAACTCAATATTAATAAAATTTTCGCCTTGGTGGCAGAAAAGGCCCGGGAGCTTATTTCTGCCGAATTGCTCATTATCCCCATTATCGATGCAAATCGCGAAACGTATACATACCTGGCCGCAGCGGGGCCAGGCTCTGCCGATATCCTGAATGCAACTTTAAAGATTGGCGTGGGCATGTGCGGCTGGGTTTTGCAAAACGAACGTCCGCTCCTGTTTGGCGAGTCTGATGAGTGGTGGATGGACGAGAAAACTCGGTGGGAGAAGGGGCAGCAATCGGCCTTGCTGGTTCCGCTCATGGGCAAGAAACAAATTATCGGTGGTCTTTCCGGTATCGGCAAGGTCGGAGGAGGCAGTTTTTCGGTTCATGATCTTGATGTATTGACCTTGTTTGCAAACCAGGTAAGTGCTGCCATTGAAAACGCCCGGCTTTTTCAAGAGGGCGAGCTTAAAAGCAATGCCCTGACGATCAGCAACCAAAGATTGCAGGAAGAAATACAGGAACGCCTACAGGCTGAAGCAGCGCTTGCTGCCGAACGGGAGCGATTGGCTGTTACCCTGAGGAGTATCGGTGATGGGGTTATTGCCACCGACACCGAGAAAAAAATTGTCGCGCTCAACAAGATTGCCGAGGAATTGACCGGATGGTCCCTCCATGAGGCCCTGGGCCGACCGTTTGAAGAAGTCTTTCAGATTATCAACGAACAGACAAGGCAGTCACGGGAGCATCCGGTTGATAAGGTTTTGACCTCTGGGCAGATAATCGGGTTGGCCAACCATACCATACTTGTTGCCAAAGACGGCACGGAGCGTAGCATTGCCGACAGTGCCGCGCCGATTCGCGATGAAAAAAGCCGGATTATCGGTGTGGTCCTTGTGTTCCGGGATGTGACGGAACGGAACAGGATCGAGAAGGAATTGCACAAGGTTCAGAAGCTTGAATCCGTCGGCTTATTGGCCGGCGGCATTGCCCATGATTTTAACAATATCCTGGCCGCGATTCTTGGGAATCTCTCTCTTTCCCTGTTGGACAAAGGTCTAAGTGGCAGGACCAGGGATTTTTTGCGAGAGGCGGAGAAGGCTTCGTGGCGGGCAAGGGATCTTACCCAGCAACTCCTTACCTTTTCAAAAGGAGGCGCTCCGATCAAGGAAGTGTCTTCGCTGGATGAGGTGATCAAAGACTCAGCCAACTTTGTCCTGAGCGGAAAACAGGTGACCTGTCAGTTTTCTTTTTCCGATGATCTGTGGCTTGTGGAGATTGATAAGGGGCAGATCAGTCAGGTTATTCAAAACATTGTTCTGAACGCCAGCCAGGCCATTGTCGGGAGCGGAATCATTAGCATTGCGTGCTGTAATGCTGAGTTGCGAGAGGAATCCAAATTTATCGGGCCGCGAGAGGGAAAATACGTAAAAATATCAATACGCGATAACGGGAGCGGAATCCCGGCCAGTGTCGTTGACAAGATTTTTGATCCCTATTTTTCCACAAGAAAAGAAGGGAGTGGTCTCGGTCTTGCCATCACACATGCCATTATTGCTAAGCACGGCGGGCAGATTTATGTTACATCCGAGCTTGGCGTGGGGACCACTTTTACGATTTATCTTCCAGCTTCCTCAAAGAGCGAAACAAGCGCCCAGGAGCAAGTTGCTCTTTCCCCTGTTCAGCGGAAGACAAATATTTTAATCATGGATGATGACGAGATGTTGCGCGATGTTGCCAAGGCAATGCTGACCAGCCTCGGCCATGAGGTCATGCTGGCGGCGGATGGGAACGAGGCCATCGAAGTCTACAAAAAATCAGGAAACACAATAGACCTTATCATTATGGACTTAACGATTCCCGGAGGCATGGGGGGTAAGGATGCTGTGGGTGAGATTTTGAAACTCAACCCTGCCGCCAAAGTCGTGGTATCCAGCGGCTACTCCAATGACCCAATAATGGCCCGGTTCGGTGAGTATGGTTTTTGTGCTGCACTGGTCAAGCCGTATCAGCTGAGCGATTTCACCAAGGTGATAAATCAACTGATTCAATAAGGTGTTTAGCAGGCGTAACTGTGGAACGGAACATGGAAAATCAAGAAACTGTGGAACACATTGTTGAACTGGTCGGCCAGCGTGCGGCTAATATCTTTACCGCCCGTGGCTACTGTTGTTCCGAGTCGGTAATTGTCGTCATCAATCAGGCCTTTCGCGGCGACCTCAGCCCGGAACTGGCCCTCCGACTCGGTTCCGGGTTTTGCCACGGCATGGGGGGCGCCGGATGCACCTGCGGCTCGCTGGCCGGGGCCGAGGTAGCGATAAGCCTTTTTCTCGGGCCGAGGCAGGCTGCGGGCATGAAGGCAAAGGAGTTTGAGAAGGTGGCCAAAGAGATGCACGACAGGTTTAAGACCCGGTTCTCTACCACCTGTTGCCGGGTGCTGCTCAAGCGGCGCAAGGAAAAAAACGGCGCAACCTGCAAGGAGTTGACCGTGGGTGGGGCTGAGATTGCGGCCGGATTGATCCTTGAGCAGAGGCTGGATTTGGCGGCCAAGGCCGACCTGGATTTTCTTGGTGTTCGAGAATCAAAGCTTGGGGTGCTTGGCCGGAAACTGTTGGGTAAGGAATAGATATGCCTTGTTTTTTGAAGTGTTCCGCATGAGTGCCTGCACGGAGAAGCCGCAACCCCTAAGACTGAAAGGCTTGGAGATTTCCCCTCCGCTTTTTCTGGCGCCCATGGCCGGGTTGACCCATTCGGCCCTGCGCCGTCTCATTCTGGAGCAGGGGGGCATTGGCCTGTTGTCCACCGAGATGCTTTCCGCTACCCGTCTGCCCTCGGAAAGTCCGCAACTGTCTCCCTATCTGGTGCGAAGCCCCCAAGAAACCCCTCTGTCCTACCAGCTGCTGGTCAGCCGGGTGGAGGAGGTCGCCCCTGCCATTGCCAAGCTCCACGCCTTGGGCGCCGAGGCCATTGACCTCAACCTGGGTTGTCCTGCCCCCACCGTCCGCCGCATGGGCGCAGGCAGCCGTCTCATGGATGAACCCGCCTTGGTGCAGGCCCTGGTGGCGGCGGCCAGAAAGCAGACCGATCTGCCGCTTACCGCCAAGATTCGGCTGGGTGAGACTTTGGATGAGGAAAGGCTGCGTAATTTTTGCCAGATGCTGGAAGGCGAGGGGATTGATCTGCTTTCCGTGCATGCCAGGCTGCGGGGCGAGCCATTTGTCCGCAAGCCGCGCTGGCCATGGGTCGGCAAGGTGAAAGGGTGGGTGAACATCCCGGTTGTCGCCAACGGCGGGATTTTTTCGGTAGAGGATGCCAGGAATTGTCTCGCCCAATCAGGGGCGGATGGCCTCATGATCGGCCGGGCCGCAGCGATCCGGCCCTGGATCTTCGCCGAGCTTGCTCATGGGGTGTACGGAGTGGGCCAGGAGGTTGGGGCGGTGAACAAACCGGCGTTGTATCTGCGCTTTGTCGAGCTGCTTGAGGAAAGTTTTCTGCCGGAGCGGCGCTTGGGTCGGCTCAAGGAGTTTAGCCATTACTTTGCCAAGAACTATCCTTTTGGCCACAGCCTGGCCTCGGCTGTGCAATCCAGCGGTTCACTGGCTGAAGCCAAGGAACGAGCCTGCTCCTTTTTTGCCAAGAACGAAGCAGTCGTTGAGGATTACTGAGCGGAGAGCAGTTCAAATACCTGATCTTTCATGTCGACAAGATCGTCCGGCCCTAGATGCAGTTCTTGCAGCACATCTCCGTTGAGTTCGCTCCAGTCTTCCGGGTCCCACTCGCCGTCGATGATCCGATCCGCCATGCCGATGGAATAGCCAAAGGTGTACGCGATGTAGTCGGCGACCCTGAGAAGGGCAATGAGCTTGCTTGGCATGGCGCCCAGCCCGGCGAGGTTGGAGGTGTGGTGATGGATGATGGTTTTGCATACCGCATCGGGAAGCGACCAGGTTTTTGCCATCAGCCCCCCCACCACGCAATGATCGGAGCCTACCAGTGCGTCCTCTTCCTGAATGATGTCGCGCTTGTGGCTGAGAGCGGCATGGGTGAAGGCCTCGTAGGCCGGACTGCGTTTCAGCAGCATCGGAATGGCGCAGTCGTGGAACAGGCCGGTCATGTATGCCATGTCCGGGGTGATGTCTTCAGCGCCCAAAACGCCGCGCATGGTTTTAGCCAGGGATTCCGCAGCCACCGCCGTGTGCAGGGAATGCTCCCAGAAAATCCTGTCCCCTGCGGAGCCGGTGCCCAGGGCGTCCTGGAGGCAGGCGGTGAGCACCACCTTTTTGAAATTTTCCAGCCCCATGTAGGTGAGGGCCTGGACGATGGATTCGCATTTGCGGGCCAGGCCGAAGAAGGGCGAGTTGATGACGTTGATGACCTTGGCGCTGATCGACGCGTCCTGGGTCACCAGATGGGCGATGCGATTGAAGTCGGGATGTTCGGCGCGCATTTCCTTGTTGATTTCGATGACGATGGTGGGCTGGGCCGGCAGCTTGATCTTGCTGACGATCTGTTTGGCGTGCTCAAGGCGCTGGGCATTGAAATCAATGGTGGTCATGGGGTGCGCATCCCTTGCGATTGATGGTGAAAGGCATCAGCGGACTATCGGTCGATTATTGTCTTTCGGCAATGGTAGCATGTTTGGCAGAGGTTACGAAGAAAAAAATGTCTATTTGCCTTTCTTGTAAGTGCCTACAGTCAAGGCGGATTAGCGCTGGGGCGAACGCTTTTGAAGGCACTTTTTTGAAAGCCTGTTATGGTATTGCGGTGTTTGTTATAATGGCTTTGGTGAAATTCTCCGACTAACGGAAGGATGAAAAAAAGTACAAGGACCCGTATCTTGCAGACCACGCCAGCCTATCAGCCCATCCAGTATGGAAAATTTCTTCTTTTGGACCGCATCGCCCGGGGTGGGATGGCGGAGCTTTGCCGCGCCAAGATCATCGGCGCCCAAGGGTTCGAGAAGCTCGTCGCCATTAAGAAAATCCTGCCCCATCTGGCCGACCAGGAGGATTTTGTTTCCGCCTTCATCGATGAAGCCAGGCTCGCGGCTTTCCTGCACCATCGCAATATCGTGCAGATTTTTGATTTCGGGGAAATGGCGGGAGGATATTTCATCTCCATGGAGTATCTTTCCGGCAAGCCGTTGCGGACTTTGATGAATTTTGCGGGGAAAAGCGATGCCCGGCTTCCCTTGGGCATGGCTCTTTTTATCATCGCGGAAATTTGTGTCGGCCTGGATTATGCCCATAACCTGAAAAATTTTTCCGGCGAGCCCCTTGGCATTGTCCACCGCGATATCGGTCCGCAAAATATTTTCATCACCTATGACGGGCAGGTAAAGATCATCGATTTCGGCATCGCCCGGGCAACGAGTCACAATACCGTCACCACCGTTGGATCGCTCAAGGGAAAAATTGCCTACATGTCCCCGGAGCAGGCAAGCGGAAAAGAGATTGATCATCGGTCCGATATTTTTTCAGTTGGGATTATCCTGTATGAACTGGTGACCGGAAGACATCTTTATACCGCCGAGGATAGCGGACAGCAACTCGCCCTCGCGGCGGACTGCAGGTTTGTTCCGGTTAGGGAACTGAATGCCTCTTTGCCACCATTGCTCTATGATATTCTCGACAAAGCCCTGGCTCGGAACCCCGATGATCGTTACCAGGCAGCCGGGGAGCTGTTGGCCGATCTTGAGAGATGCGCTAAAGAAACAGGGGCGTTTGCCACGGCGAGGGAGTTGGCTCTTTTCATGGCACAATTTTTCAAGGCGGATATGGAGCATGAGGAAGCGGCGCTCGGTCAAGCCGTTTCCGTTGAGTTGCCTCCGGAAACTCATCCCGATGAAGGATTGGATTCCGACTTGGAGCCAACGCTCTTACTTGCAAGGGAGGAGCACGCTCCAGAATTCAAGGTGCAGGAACATCGCCCTCACAGACTGATCGTTCTCCTGGTGGTTGTGGTGTTGGTGCTGGGGATGGGAGGTGTTGCGGCGGTTAAGTTTTTTGGCAAACATGAAGAGAAAGCGAGCGCTGTCTCCGTTGCCAACCCCGCCCAAGAGAATCCGATCGTGCTACAGGATGAGGCGCGCAGCTATTTTGCCCGGCTATCGACGGGGCAGGCCCAGGCATCGGGGAGAAGTTTGCCTCCCAGGGATTTGGCGGATTTTGACCGCCATGCCGCTTTGTTTATGGAGAAGTCGCCCCGTGAAGCAGGGACTGTTCTTGAAAAACTCGCCTTTATCTATCCCAACACCGCCCAGGTTCATTTCCAACTCGGCCGACTTTACACCCAGCGCCAGGAAGTGGACAAGGCAATGGCCGCTTACCAAAAGGCCGTATCCCTGGATAATAAAATGGACAAGGCTTTCTTCAATATGGGCTACCTCCATGCCGGAAAAAAGGAGTATAAAGAGGCCAAGGCAATGTATGCCAAGGTTGTAGAGCTTGCCCCCGCCTATGTTGACGAGGCGCTGTTCAATTTGGCCCTTATAGAAAAGGGGTTGGGGCAAACCGAGGACAGTATTCGGCATGCTCGACTGGCTGTGGAGAAAAACCCAAGCAACACTCAAGCTGCAAAACTGCATGAGCAGTTAAAAAACAAGAAGAAGGAACCATGAAGCGCACACTCTCTTTTTTCCCACTGTTTTTGCTCTTTGCCGGAATTTTCTGCTTTGCTTGTTTGACGGGCTGCGCAATGTTCGGCGATAAAGGGGGGCAGGCAGAAGAAGCCAAGCAGGATGTCTATGTCCACACAGTGGAGTGGCCAGGGGAGACGCTGCCCATGATCGCTCAGTGGTATACCGGTAACAAAGATAACGGGAAAATCTTGGCCAAAACCAACCCAGACATCGCAGCCGAGCATCTTGCTGTGGGTGATCAGGTTCGGATACCTTTGGAGTTGGTGAAGAACAACAAGAGCATGCCAAAGGAATTCCTTTCCACCTTCAGCGCCAAGGATCGCGCTGCCCCAAAGAAGTCTTCCTCGAAAACAAAGCCAGCGCCGGAGAAGAAAGACGAGTTTCAACCCTATGGACCCAAATGAGCGGGTTGGAATAGAAAATCTTCTCTCCCTAGTCACGGCCCAGAGTATGGGAAGGAACGTCGATTTCGGTATGTGCTGTTTTACGGCGGAGCCATTTGTAGCACTCATGCCCCAGCAAAAGCGCCACCGGGAAAGGCAGTAGTATCCAAAGCTCACCCAGCGGCACCTGGGCGGTGTTGAACACCTTCTGTACCGGGGCCACGTTGAGGAGAGTCCAGACCCAGATCAGATTGACCGCCATGCCTACCAGCATCAGACGGTTGGAAAAAATCCCCAGGCTGAAGGCGGAAAATTCCCAGCTCCGCATGGTCCAGGCATTGAACATCTGGCAAGAGACCACGCCCAGTAGGGTCATGGTCATGGCCTGCCGGTGCAGCAGCGGGTCAGCAAGAACCACGGTCCCGTAGTGCCAGCCGTGCAAGAGAAGAAAGGAGATAAAGGCGACCATGGCCGCCGTTGCCTCGATAAGTCCCAGGAAAAAATAGCCCCGCTGAAACACCTCCCGGTCGAGGATTTTTTCCCCTCTGCCCACAGGCGGTCGGGTCATGATATTTTTTTCCGGTCTTTCGCTGCCCAGCGCCAGTCCTGGCAGCATGTCCGTGCCCAGGTCGATGGAGATGATCTGGATCACCGAGAGCGGCAGGGGGATTTTCAGGAAGAATTGCAGGATATAGGGCACCAGCTCCGGCGCATTGTGGGAGAGGATGTAGGTGACGAATTTCTTGACGTTGAAATAGACGGTGCGGCCTTCTTCGATGGCGATGACGATGGAGGAGAAATTGTCGTCAAGCAGCACCATGTCCGCCGCTTCCTTGGCGACCTCCGAGCCGGAGAGGCCCATGGCGATGCCGATGTCCGCCTTTTTGAGGGCGGGCGCATCGTTGACCCCGTCGCCGGTCATGGCCACCACCTCGCCATTGTTTTGCAGGGCTGTGGCGATGCGCAGCTTCTGGCTGCTGGCCATGCGGGCAAAGAGTACGGTTTCGCTGGCCAGAATTTTTTCCAGTTGTTCATCCCCCATGCCTTCCAACTCCGGGCCGGTGATAACCCGGTCGTGCGCCATGCCGATTTGCCCGGCAATGGTTGCGGCAGTACGCGGGTTGTCGCCGGTGATCATCATGGTTCGAATGCCTGCTGCCTTGCAGGTTGCCACGGCCTCGGCCACCCCATGGCGCGGCAGATCCATGATGGCGGCAAGGCCCAGCAGGGTCAGGCCTTCTTCGTCCGCCTTGTCGTTCCGGGCAATCACCAGCACCCGTAGAGCCTGACTCTCGAACTCCTTGGCCTGGGCAAGGACAGCTTTCGTTGCCGCCTCGGTGAGGGGCTGCACCGAGCCATTCTCGGCCAGGTAGAATGCGCACCTGGGCAGCAGCGCTTCCACCGCGCCCTTGGCAAAAAGCCAGGTTATATTCCCCTCTTGATAAATGGAAGACATCATCTTGCGCTCGCTGGTGAAGATGAATTCCCGAACCTTGTTCATGGTCGGCGGGTCGATCCCTCTTTTGCGGGCTGTGGCCACCAGGGCCAGTTCCGTCGGATCGCCGTGCAACCCTTCAGCGTCGATTTTGGCGCGACAGTTGAGCAGTCCGGCCGTGAGCAAGGCGGCAAGACGGTCTGCCGAGGTATTGTTGGAGTGGTCAAATAAAAAATCTCCCGGTTCGTGGTAGCCCTCCCCGGAAACGGCCACCTGCTCCCCGCCTGCCAGCCAGAGGTGTTTTACGGTCATCTCATTCCTGGTCAGGGTGCCGGTTTTGTCCGTGCAGATGACCGTGACGCTGCCCAGGGTTTCCACGGAGTCGAGGTTTTTGATCAGGGCGTTGCGCCGGGCCATGCGCTGGCTGGCCAGGGAGAGCGACAGGGCAATGGTCGGCAGCAAGCCTTCCGGCACATTGGCGACAATGAGGGCGATGGCGAAGATCAAGGCGGGCATGATCCCCTTGCCGGAGAACAGGCCGAGGGCGAAAAAGAAGCCGCCCATGAGCAAAGCAATGGCGGTGAGGATGTGGGTGATGTGGATGATCTCCCGCTGCATGGGGGTGATGGCCTTGCGCACGTTTTTGGTGAGGCTGGCGATCTTGCCGAATTCCGTGGCATTGCCCGTGGCGCTGGCCACTGCTACCCCGCTGCCGGAAAGCACGGTGGTTCCGGCGAAAACCATGTTTTTGGCGTCCAGAGCCCGTTTTGCCTCGCCCGGCAGGAGAGCGCGGGCCACCGGGGCTGATTCGCCGGTGAGGGAAGAGAGGTTGAGATAGAGCGAATTTGCCTCAAGGAGAATCCCGTCCGCCGCGACCTTGTCCCCTTCTTCCAGCAGCATGATGTCGCCGGGCACGATTTCGCGGGCCGTGGTTGCGACAATCTTGCCTTCCCGGCGCAGGGAAACTTTTGCAGGCATCAGTTTGAGCAGTTCTTCCATGGCCTTGTCGGCCCGGTATTCTTGCCAGAAGGTGAAGGTGGCGTTGATGATCACCGCGCCGAGGATGGCATAGCCAAGCACATCGTTGCCCTGGCCCGGATCATAACGGTCGGCGACAAAAGAAAGGAGGGCTGCCAGCTCCAGGAGAATGGCGAAAAAATTACCGTATTGGCCCAGATAGGCAAGAGAGTAGTTTTTCTTCGCCGTAGTTGTCAGTTCATTGGGGCCGAACTCCAGGAGTCTCCGGGCCACCTGCTCCGGGGCCAGGCCGTTTTCCGAGGTCTTCAGCCGGAGGAGAAGTGTCTGTCGGTCGAGGGCAAAGAGGCGCATCACTTCCTGTCCCTGGCGTAGAAGGCGATGGTGTTCACCGGCGTGTGCCAGAAGAGCCGTTCCATGGGGTTTTCCCGGAACAACCCGGAAAATTGGGAAAGCCGCCTGCCCCCGATGATCATGAGCTGAAAATCGTGGCGGGCCAGGTGGTGGAGGATCTGGTCGATCTCTCTGCCGGTCAGGGCGTGTTTGATGGTCAGGGGGATATCCAAAAGCTTCATGGTGTTGGCATAGTGGCTCAAGCGGGTGTTGATTTTCTGGAACAGTATCCTGGCGGTGTGGGTATCCATGGCGGCCAGCTTGCGCCTGCCCGAGGGATGGATGCTGTATATCTCTGTTTCGGCGGCAAAGGCCTTGGCCAGGGAACTGAAAAAGGCGAATTTTTGGGCCGAGAGCCGGTCTTCCCGGATGGGGAGCAGGATGTTTTCGGTGACGAAGACCGCGTTCACATGGGCGACCCGGACCACCGCCAGATTGGCGGGCAGGGACAACCGGCTCAACTTTTCGCTGAGCGAATCCTGAAAAAACCGTCGGTGCATTCGGGTGCTGCAAAAGAGGGTGTCGGTTCTGGCTGCGGCAAGATATTTGCGGATGGCGGCGGCCGGTTCTCCGGTCAGGAAAATCCGTTCGGTCTTGACCCGGTAATGGGTGGCCGCCTCTTCGGCCTCTGCCATGCTCAGTTCCACCTCTTCCCGGCGATCAGTGGGGTTGAGCACATGGAGTAGGCAGAGGGTGTAGTCAAAGAGCGCAGCGTAGCGCAGAGCATAGAGCGCCGCGACATCCGAGGAAACAAGACCGTTCATCGCAGCAATGACTTTCATGGCCGGAATCTCCTGGTTGCGGCCGGGGGAGGCCTAGGGATCAGGTCAGATTTTGGAAAATGTTTTTCAGACCGGTGGTGATGAATTCCACGGAAATGGCCGCCAGGATAAGGCCCATGATTCGGGTGACGATGTTGATTCCGGTTTTGCCGAGCTTTTTGGCGATATAGGGCGCGGCCAGCAGGGAAAGAAAGATTGCAAGGCCGATGAGGAGAATGCCCGCGCTGGTAATCAGATAGGCTGAAACCCCTTTTGCCTTGTAGGCATACACGATAACCGTGCTGATGGCGCCCGGCCCGGAGAGCAGGGGGATGGCCAGGGGCACCACCGCGATGGTCTCGCGGTCCGTGGTTTCTTCGGCCTCGTCGCTGGTATGCGAGGCACGGCTTGTTTTGGCCTGGAGCATGGAGGTGGCCATGAGCAAGAGGAGAATGCCGCCGCCCACCCGGAAGGAGTCGATGGATATCCCGAAAAAACGGAGGATGAACTCGCCGCTGACCAGGGTTGTCAGGAGAATGGCCGATACGGCAACCGGGGTGATCCGGACGATCCTGGCCCGGTCTTCCGGGCGGTAGCCATCGGTGAGGCTAATGTAGATGGGGATGGCGCCGATGGGGTTGACAATGGCCAAGAGAGAGATGATGAATTTTATGTGTTCCGAGAAATCGAACATGGCGCTGGACCCTGTGCGGATTGTGTTCGGCAGGTTTTTCCGGCAAGGGGGCCGGGAGGCTTTTCTTCATTGTATAGGGGAAAGCGGTTCAGTGCAAACGGGGAGATGGGTTTCGTGGAAAAAGAGGGGCGGGGCAATAAAAAAAGGGCCCTCGCTTTCGCGAGAGCCCTTGGGTGGTCAAATGTCGGAATGAGACGTTATAGCGGCTGCACATTGGCCGCAGCAGGGCCTTTTTGTCCGTCTACAATCTCGAATCGGACGCGTTCACCTTCCGCCAAAGTTTTGAAACCATCCTTGCTGATTGCGGAGTAATGGACAAAAACATCCTTGCCATTATCCTGTGCGATAAAGCCAAAGCCCTTTGCTTCGTTAAACCACTTTACGGTGCCTTCAAACATGATATCCCTCCGTTCCTTGCTTGGAACCCTAACTTAAAACACGCAGTATTTCCTGGATTGTAAAAAAAATACCGCACACCCATCTCCGGGTTTGTGCGGTAAACTTTTTAACAAAGCTAAAAAATACTGCACAATACCTACTGATTTTTTGATACCAAAAAGGAGTTGGAATAGCAAATAAATTATTGTGGGCTGCCGGGGGCCTTTCTTAGCACCAATAGCAGGGTGGTATGCTCTTTGGGAACAAAGGGGGCAAGATCGTAGTCGCCATAGGCCGCTTCCAGGCAAAAGCCCTGCTCGGTAAAAATCTCCAGCCATTGTTCGAACCCGTAACCGAGGATCTGATAGGTGTACTCCCAGTCCTCGTTGGGCTGATCTTTTCTAAAACGCAGGCGGTATCGTTCGATGATGTCCACCAGGCATGATTGCGGTTCCGAGCTTTTTAGGATTTCTTTGATAATCTTTGAGCCGTCCGGGCAGTCGAAGATCTGAAACTGGAAGCGTTTTTTGCCTTTTAGGGCGCGGAGTTCTTGGTCCGGGATATAGAGTTGCAGCAGGAAGACGCCGTCATCGGCAAGAAGGTGGCGGACCTGATTCAGGCAGGCGCGTAAGGCCTCCGGTTTGGTCAGGAGATTCAGGGTATTGTATGGGGCGATGATTGCGGCAAAGGTGGTGCGAAAGGCCAGGGCCGTCATGTCCATGCAGGCGTAATGCGGTGCGGGCGCTGATGCGGCAAGACCTGCGGCGGCAAGCATGGGGAAGGAGAGATCGATGCCGGTCAGCGAATGGCCGTCTGCAGCCAGTGCCTTACTGACTCGGCCGGTGCCGCAGCCCAGTTCCAGAATGGCGCAGGGGGTGGGGGGCAGGTGTCGGCGATAAAATGCCAGGTCTTCCTGGAAATCTTTTAGCTCCAGATCGTAGAGAGCGGTGTACCGAGCATGGCCGTAGATGCCGTCGTCCTGGGGCTTGTGGGGCATGGGGTCGGCCTACAGGGCGGCCGAACCGGGGGTGCGCGGAAAGGGGATCACCTCGCGGATGTTGGCCATGCCGGTGACAAACTGGATGAGCCGTTCAAAGCCCAGGCCGAAACCGGCGTGGGGTACGGTGCCAAACCTCCGCAGGTCCAGGTACCAGTCATACTCCTCCGGGTTGAGACCCTGGGCTGCCATGCGGCTGACCAGCATGTCGTAGCGTTCTTCCCGCTGGCTGCCGCCGATGATCTCGCCGATGCCAGGCACCAGGATGTCCATGGCGGCCACGGTGGTGTCGTCGGCATTGACCCGCATGTAGAAGGGCTTGATGGTCTTGGGGTAATCGGTGACGATCAGGGGCCGTTTGAAGACCTCTTCGCAAAGGTAGCGTTCGTGCTCCGACTGGAGATCCGCGCCCCAGCTCACCGGGAAATTGAAGGTTTTGCCGCAGGTGGTGAGCCGGTCTATGGCCTCGGTGTAGGTGATCCGGGCGAAATCCTGATCCAGCACCGCAGCTAGTCTGGCCTTGAGTCCCTTGTCCACGAAATTGCTGAAAAGCTCGATCTCCTCGGGGCAATGGTCCAGCACATACTGCACCAGGTATTTGATGAACGCCTCTGCCACCTGCATGTCCTGGCTAAGATCGCAGAAGGCCATCTCCGGTTCGATCATCCAGAATTCGGCCAGATGCCGGCTGGTGTTGGAGTTTTCTGCCCGGAAGGTGGGGCCGAAGGTGTAGACGTTGCCCAGGGCCAGGCAGTAGATTTCCGCTTCGAGTTGGCCGCTCACCGTGAGGCTCGCCTGGCGGCCGAAGAAATCCTGGCTGAAATCAGGGCGGCCATCCGTTTGGGGAACGTTGTTCAGGTCCAGGGTGGTGACGGTGAACATCTCGCCCGCGCCTTCGCAGTCGCTGGTGGTGATGATCGGGGTATGGATGTACTGAAAACCCTGCTCCTGGAAAAACCGGTGCACGGCAAAGGAAAGGGCGCTGCGCACCCTGGCTACCGCACCAAGGCTGTTGGTACGCGGGCGCAGGTGGGCGATCTCCCGCAGGAACTCGAAGGAATGCCGTTTCTTTTGCAGGGGGTAGGTCTCCGGGTCGGCCCAGCCATAGACCTCGACCTCGGTGGCTTTCAGTTCCACGGCCTGGCCCTTGGCCGGAGAGGCGGCAAGCGGGCCGCTGATCCGCACCGAACAACCGGTGGTGAGGCGGAGGATATCCTCCTGATACCTGGGCAACCCCTCCTCGGCAATGACCTGGAGGTTGGCCACGCAGGAGCCGTCATTGACCTCAAGAAAGGAGAAACCCTTGTTGTCTCGGCGGGTGCGGATCCAGCCTTTGATTTCCACGGCTTGGCCGATGGGCTGTTCTGAAAGGATTTTGGCGATGCGAAAATATTGGTTCATGGGTGATTGTGTCCGATGGGTCCATTGAAGAGTTCTTGAGAATTTTCCTAAGTATGGATAAATAATGGTTCTTTGCAATACATTTTTCCAGGTACAAGGAAATATACAGCTTGGTTTTTGAGAGAAAAAGGAGAAGGCGATGAGTGAAAAATTGTACCGTTTGGCGCCGGAACAATGCGCCCTGTTGGTGGTGGATATCCAGGATCGGATGATGCAGGCCATTCCGGCTAGGGATGAGGTAGTGAGAAACGCGGCGTTGCTCATGAAGGCCGCCAACATCCTCCAGATTCCCGTGCTTGCCACCACCCAGTATGTGGCGCGGATCGGTACGCTTCTTCCGGAGATTCAGGCCGAGTTGGGCGGGGTTGTTCCGCTGGATAAGCTGGAATTTGGTTGTTTTGACAATGGGGCCATTGCCGAGGCGGCAAAAAAATTGCCCCGCGAGATCAACACCATCGTGGTCTGCGGGGTGGAAACTCATATCTGTATCTACCAGACAGTGTTGGGCGGTCTTCTGCAAGGTTACCGGATGTGGGTGCCCGCCGATGGTGTGGCCTCAAGAGCGGAGAAGAACTACCAGACCGGTCTTGCCCGGATCAGCGAGGTCGGCGGCATCGTGGCCAATACGGAGATGATCATCTACGAATGGCTGCAAAAGGCAGGAACCCCCGCTTTCAAGGCCATCCTGCCCTTTATTAAATAATGGGTTGGCTACTGAGATTTTTCGGCCCTGTTTTGCGAAAAAGCATTCATTTCTGCAAGGGGGGTTGCTTCTTTCTTGGGAAAACAGGTAGAACAGTAAAAAGGTCCCGGCGGAGAGAAAAGCAAATGAATCTATGCTGCGGGCCTATGGCTCTTCCCCCTTTTTGCGAGGGTACTATGATTGAACAAGAGGCCTTGAGCGATGAGCGGCGTCAGGATGAACGGGTTGCCAAAAATAGGTTTTTCCGTTTCACCAGGCTTGAAGATCTCCAGGCCGATGTCCCATACCGGGAGGGGGATTTGCTGGATATTAGCGGGGGGGGCCTCTGTTTTTTGGCGGAGGAATTGTTGCCCCTGGGCAGTCAGCTGGTGATGGTTTTGGAGTTTCCAGGTTGGCATGCGGTAGCAGACGGTAAATGGATTGCCACCAAGGTGGAAGCGGATGTCGGGGTGTTGCAGGTAATTGGCATGGTCTCCTGGGTGGCGGTCAGCCGGACCAAGCCGGACCGCTATGAAACAGGGGTTTGTTTTTCCGGCATGGTCACGGTGTAACAGGTTATTTTTATAATCCGTAAAATATTGTAACTATCCGGTTTGGAGCCAAAAAGAGCGTAAATCAAGAATCGTAACTGCTTAGCAGCGCCGCAGATGCGAGGAAGAGGGCTGTGAAGTGTGCTATTGCACATGAGCCGGCCGATGACGAAGCAGATGTGGTGCTGCTGGGCAGTTACAAAATATTCAAGAAGATTGGCAGGTTGCCGATGGGATAGTGAGTACGCCCCTTGTGGGGCAGGCAGGGAGCAGGCAGAGAAACAGCAGCGGGAGACAGAGCATGTCCACAGCAGGGAAATCGGAAGTCAATCTTGAGATAAGTGCTGGATTTTTCAGAATATCCACGGATACTGTGGTGTATAATATCACCGTCCTTGGCGGAGGGGAGACCGGGGCCACCCAGGTGGTGCGGCAGATCCTGGCCGAGGAGAAATTGCCTGTTCCCACCCTGGCCGCGCCCGAGTCGGCAATGGAGGGCGTGGCTGCCGCTCTACAGGCTGTTGGGTCGGAAGGGGATGATTACTACAAACAGGTTTCCAACGATATATTTAATGATATTGGAAAGTTGGCAAAGAGTCTCAGCTCTACCATGGGGGAAATCCCCATGGAAGACCGACGGATGAAACGGGTGGAGCTGGACGAGGCCGGGGAAAAGATCGAGGACGCCAAGAATCAGCTGCATGACATCGTTTCCATGACCGAAAGGGCCACCATGGAGATCATGGACCAGGTGGAAAAGGTCCAGAACCAAACCGATGGCGTAAAAGACCTGTTGTTATCCCTCAAAACCCATAACGCCTTTCAAACCGAGGTCATGGCCAACGGAGAGGCGGGCGCCCAGTCTGCCACTGCCACTCTGCAAAGCCTGCAGGAGAAGATAGGCCAGGCCAATGCCCTGATTGTTGCCTTGCAGGAAAGTGCGGGCGCTGGGGGCGAAGAGATTGCTGCCGGAGAGGTGCTTGATCTGGCCGAGGCTGCGCCGGAAATGGTCAAGCGGACCCGGTATCTTTTTGCGCTGGATACAATTTTCCAGACCATGTACGAGCTGTGCACCAACGAAACGGTGAAAACCCATATCACCGGGGCTCGAAAAAGAGCCGAGGAGATCTTTGACCTCAATGGCTTTGTCGATGCCATGGGAGAGAAGATCAAGGATCTCGCCCTGGACGATAATTTTTTTACCGTTCCCTTAAGCGATGTCCTGGCTGCCCTGCTGAGCTCCTGTTCCGATTCGAAGACCCAGAATCTTTTGAAAAAAATGGACATCAACCAGGCCGAGATCTTCTTGGATCAGAGTCTGCCCTTGGAGGCGCCGCCCACCGAGGAGATTGAGGAAGCCGTTCCTGCCTCTGCCGCAACACCCATGCTGGAGACGGTTCAAACTAGTTCTTCCGCTCCGCAAGGGGCTGACCCGAGAGTTGCAGAAATTGGGGGCATGCTGGCAGAAAGTCTCACCCTGGCTGGGGACTTGACCGAGAATCTGGAGCAGATGCGTTCCGGGCAGATTCCCGGTATGAGCAAGATGACCATCGAAGATCAGAACGATATCTTCAAGAAGATTGAAGACGCCTTTGATGTGGCCTCTACCATCACCGACGATATTTCGCGGATTACGGAAGCCTTGAGTTTTCAAGATCTCTCCGGCCAGCAGATCCTGAAGATCATCAAATTGCTCACCGATTTCCAGGTCCAGCTCCTGGCTATTGTGGTTTCCTTCGGTTCCCAGTTGAAAATGAAGGAGAAGAATGCCGGGATTACCGTGGAGGAGAGTAAGCGGATCGCTCAGGATGATGTGGATAAATATCTCAACTCCATGACCACCGGGGAGGTTGGCGGTGAGGGATCTCTGGATCAGGATGCGGTGAACGATCTCTTGAAGGGCTTGGGATTTTAGGAGGGACTGAACGGCGAGTTAAGGAAAATGCGATGGAAAAAAGGCTGGCCCCGGTGGGGCCAGCCTTTTTTTGTTTTAGGGCAAGGGAAGAGCTGTAATGAAATTACCGACTAATTGGGCCACCTCGTCTTCCCGTCCCAGGAAAAAATGATCGGTCTCCTGAAGGATGAGGCATTGAACAGTAGGGGGCATAGCCAGATCGGCCCGGTTTTTGAGAAGGATATCCTCTGCCGCGGTGATCAGCAGGCCGGGAAGAGAAAGGGTGGCAAGCCGGGAGAAATCACGCTCCTCAAGGGGCGGGGCAATGGCCGTATAGCTGATTGGCCCTTGCGTTTCGTCGGCGAGAAGGTTGAGGGCGATGAAGGCCCCGAAGGAGTAACCCACCAGATGGACTCGCTGGAAATACCGGCGGCAAAAGGCCATGACCGCCCGGCTGTCGTTGATCACTGCGGAAAAGGTGCCTTCCTGGTCAAGGCGATGCCAATATTCAAACAGAGGCAGGTCCGGTTCTGGCTTGAAGCTTTTGCCAACTGCCCGGTAGTTGAAGGCCAGGACCGGCAGGCCCAGGTCGGCACAGTGGGCAGCCACGGCCTGAACCACGTTGTTTTCCATGTTCCCGGCTAGCAGAGGGTGGGGCGGGCAGAGCAGTATGCCAACCTGAGTCGGCTCGCCATCGGTGTACCAGAGATTTCCCTCAAGCACGCCTTCGGGACCGGGGATGGAAACAGCCAGGCGATGATATTCCGAAGGCATCAGTATACCCCTTCGCTCTTGGTGCTGACCAGCGGGCGGATGGGCTCCACCGCTGTGACGGCGCGGCAGCCTTCACCGTTTGTCGGCACGGCGTAGCAGGCGGTGTCCCGTTCCACCATGTTGAGCAGAAGAAAGGAGGCGTCCAGCCGATGGGCCACCACCCGGCCGCGCTGACCTGGTTTGAGGGTGGTGGCAAGGTCGGCGGCGGTGGGCTTATCTTCCTGGAAATCAACGAGCTGGAGCCAGAGGGCCGGATCATCCAGCACATAGGTGGGCGGCTGGCCGGATGCTGGCGGAGTGTGCTCGAACAGCACCCCCAGCAGGGAATTGCCGTAGCCCGGCAGGACTACGGCCTGGGGAAAGAGCTGGTGGCGGATGGTCTCGGAATCGGCAACGGTCAAGGCCATGCCGGCCAGGTGGATGCCATGGATGCGTTCCCGTTCCTCAGCGGTCATTCTGTCGGCCAAGGCCAGGAGCAGGGGCGGGGTGATGAGCAGCACCTCGATGTTTTGGGCGCGGATCACATTCATGGCCTGGTCGAGCACATGGTCGAGGTAGAGGCTGAACCCCAGGGAGCCTGGGGCCTGCCGTTTGATCCAGCGCACATCGCAGTCCACGGAGAACGGTTCAAGGCTGCCCAGGCTCCGGGCCATGGCCCTGGCGCTCTGGCCGATGACATGGGGGCCGGAAGGCCCGACAAAAAGCCAGTTGCCCCTACGCGGAAAATTACGGGCAGTTGCGGTCCGCTCCCAGGAATCGACAAAGGCGGCGGCAAATTCCATGGGTCGGTACACCCTGCGGATCGGCGCGCCGGTGGTGCCGCCACTCTCGGCCAGGATCATGGACGGCAATTCGTCATGGAAGCGTTTGGGGATGAAATCCAGCAGAGGCCGGGTGCGCAGGGCTTCCGTGTCCATGGGGCCGAAGAGATGAAAGGCCTCGCAACAGGTGATTTCCTTTTTGGCATCAAGGCCGAGCCTTTTTTCCTGTTCCAGCCAATACGTGGAGCCTGCGCTTGGATCGAAATGAATTGCGATGATCTCCTCGATCAGGGAAGCGGGCATGGTCATGGTGTTTTCCTTTTGGCGTTCCCGAAGGCGAGGAGCAGGGCCGGGAGAAGCAGAAGATCGCAGATGATGCCATAGATGAGCGAGAGGCTGATCAACAGGCCGAAATCCCTGAGCGGCATGAAGGGCGAGATGAGAAAGCCCAGGAACCCCGTGGCGGTTACGATGGAGCTGGTGAACATGGCTAGGGCCGTGTGGGAGATGGTGCGGTGCAGCCGGGCGTGCGGGTCGGCGACTGCGGCCATCTCCTGCCAGGTGTGCATGAAATGGATGGTGTCGTCCACCACCACCCCGAAAACGATGCTGGCCACGGTGACCGAGGCCACGCTGAGCGGAATGCCGAACAAGCCCATGGTGCCCAAAAGATAGAGGACTGGCACGAAGTTGGGGATGATGGCCAGCACCGCCAGCCGCAGCGAGCGCAGGGCCAGCCCCATGACCAGGGAGACGGAGAGAAAGGCCAGGCCGAAGGTTTGGACCAGGGTGGTGAACATCTCCCGCTGGCCCCGGGTGTAAAGTGGCACCGTGCCGGTGACGTAAGGGGTCGGCTTGGCTCCGAGCAGGGTTTGCAACTCACTCTCCATGGCATCCACCAAGCGCATGGTTTTTTCCGAGGCCAAGGTCCGGGTGAGGATGGTAAGGCGGATGGGCGCTTGCAGCCCCAGACTGGGTAAAAGCGGGGTGTCGAGGCTGGCCCCGTTGGCGGTGGCCATGGGCAGGGCGAGCTTGCCGGTCTCGTCATAAAAGGAAAAGAAATGGGTGATCTCTGGATGGTGTTCGGCCAGGGTCAGCATGGCCTGTTGGATGGCTCTGCTTTGTGCGGGGCTGCCGTCCAGGTCGATCTCCAGGGGGGTAAGTCCCACGCCAGCCTGTTCGATGGCCCGGTAATCCCTGCTGATGGCGGCCTCCGGCTTGAAAAAGGCGAGGATGAACGAGCCTTTTTCAAGATGCAGGATTCCCCAGATTGAAAGGGCAACCAGCCCGGCAACGGCAAAAAGAATCCGGTTTTTGTGGCCGATGATGATCTGGCCCAAGAGGTTTTTTTGTTTTGCTGGCGGGACAATAGGCGTTGCGGCAGAGGTTTTGGAAAAGAGGGGCAGGAGCAACAGAGTGGTGATCAGGGAGAGCACCGAGCCGATTGCCCCCCAGAGGCCCAGCTTCTGCACTGGGCCGTAGGCGCTGACCAGCAGGGAGAGAAAGCCCAGCATGGTGGTGAGGGCGCAGAGCAGGCAGGGTGGCGCGACCTGGGCGTAGACGGCAAACGGTTCCGGTTGGGTCCTTTTTTTTAGCAGATGGATGGCATGGGTGATGCCGAGAATCATGGTCAGCGGCGGCAGGGCCAGGAGAATGACGTTGAGCGGTTCGTGGGCCAGGGCAAGCAGGCCGGTGAGATGCAGGGCCGGCAGCAGGCCGCAGACCAGGGCCAGCGCGGTATGGCGCAGGCTGCGGAGAAAGAGCAGCACCCCCAGGGCGAGGATAACGATGACCAGCGGGAAAAGGGTTTGGGTGGAGCTGGCGGAAAGAGAGTCCAGGGTATCGGTGAGATACCAGACCCCGCCGAGATGCGCGGGTTGATTCGGCAGTTGTCTGGCAGTGAGTTCTTTGACCCCTCGGATGAGTCCGGCAAGCTGGTGCGGAGTGCTCTGCGCCTTGGGAAACAGCAGGAGGAGAGCTCCCTGGGCCGGGGAGCCAAGCCGGAACAGGCTTGTGCGTTCGACCCCCTCGATCTTTCTCGCTGTGCGATTTATTTCCTGGGCTGCCTCCGGCTCGGCATCGGGCAGATAGGCGACCAGCGGGTCAACCAGATGATGTTTTGCCGCGAACTCCTGAAAGTGCAGCCAGTGCGGGTCGTTTTCCGTTTGCCAGACCCCGATGGAGTTGTCCACCGTGGAGCGGCCCGCAGCAAGACCGAGCAGCAGGGTGATTCCGGCCAGCAGGAGGAGAACAGCGGTGCGGTTGCGGTGTAACCGTTGGCCCAGGGCAAGAAAGAATCGCTCCATTCCGTGCCTCCTAGCGTCCGCCGGTGAGTTTGGCCACCCAGGGGGCCACAAACTTGATGCCAGCAAAGCTCATGGCGTGGTTGCCCCGTTTTTTCACCAGTTCTTTTGGCCCATCCTTGAGCACCTCTTCCAGAGAGGTAACAAAGTAATCAAGATCCGCCTCGTCGATAACCAGGGGCGGATACACCCGCAACACGGCCCGGTTGTTGAGCATCAAGGTGCCCAATATCCCGTGTTTGTGCAACAGGGCTGAGGCCACCATGCCGGGCAGGTGTTCGCGCAGCACGTTCTTGAGGCCGGGGATGGCCAGGGGCAGGTAGCTCACCTCGTCGATGATGGCTTCCTGAAACTCGATGCCCAGCATCAGCCCGCGCCCCCGCACCTCGGCGATCCAATGGGGATATTTCTCCTGCAGGGCCACCAGTTGGGCTTTGAAGCGTTCTCCCAACCGGGCGGCGCGCTGGGCCAAGCCTTCTTCCTGGTAGACCTCCAGGGCGGCCAGGGCGGCGGCGCAGGCGATGGTACGGCCGCCGAAGGTGGTGGTCTGCACCAGGCAGTCGTGGGGGTTGTCGTAGGCCTTCTGATACACCGGGGTGCGGGAGATGGTGGCGCCGATGGAGGCCAGGCCCCCGCCCAGGGATTTGGCCAGGGCCAGGATGTCCGGCACCACCCCTTCCGCCTCGCATGTCAAGAATGTGCCGGTGCGGCAGAGGCCGGTCTGGATTTCATCGAGGATCAGCAAAACCCCATGGCGCTCGGTGATCTCGCGGACCCGCCGCAGATAGCCTTCCGGCGGCACAATCACCCCTGCCTCGCCCTGGATCGGTTCGAGGATCACTGCGGCGATGGCCCCTTCTCCCTCCTGGGGCGCGGTTTTCAGCAGGGTTTCGATGGCCTCGGCATCGCCGTAGGGCACGGCGTAGTTGGGCAGCAGCGGGAAATGACGGCGCAACCGCTCGTTGCCGGTAACCGACAGCGCCCCCAGGGTTTTGCCATGCAGAGATTCCTTGGCGTAGATGAAACGTTGCCGCTTGCCTTGAAAATAGCGACTGGCCAGCTTGAGCGCCGCTTCCACCGCCTCGGTGCCGGAGTTGCAGAGATAGACCTGGTCGAGATCGCCGGGGCACAGTAGGCTCAGGTTATGGGCGAGCACAGCCACATGGCGGGAGAGGAGTTCCTTGGAAAGGTCCACCTTCCTGTCGGTCAGCACTTGGATCATGGCCTGTCTGACTTTGGGGTGGTTATGCCCCAAGTTCAAGGCGCCGTAGGAGGAGACAAAATCGAGAATCCTTCGACCCTGTGCGTCGATGATCACCGCGCCTTCGGCTTCCTGGGGGTCGATGGTCGTATACTCGCCCATCTCGAGCAGGGTTACAAGCCCAGGGTTCACATGTTTGCGGAAGAGGGCAACCGCTTCACCATATGGGCGCTTGCCCACCTCGCTCAAGGGAATCCACTTCGGGTGCATGCTCAACCCTCCATTGCTTTTGGTGGATAGGGGTAGCTCTGGAAAAACTCCTCCAGGGCCGTGGCGGTGCGCAGGGCCTCATAAAAGTTGCCCGAGATCTTGGTCTTGCCGGTGAAAAAGCTTTTCTGGGGAGAGAGGGTATTCCCGGCCACGGCGAGAAAGGTTTCAGGGTCGGTGCGAAAGCCGAAGGCGCCAGCCTGCGGACCTTGCGTCACCTCGGTGAGGATGCCTTTTTCAATGACCAGCGACCAGCAGGCCTGGTCGACGATGTCGATCCAGAAGGCGGCGGACAGGCTCATGAGATTCTTGATCAGGGGCTGGCCCAGAAAGCCCGGCAGGTACTGGTTGAAATACTGCTCAATGGCCGCATCGCTCTTCATGGTGCGCTCCGTTGGGTGCGGGCGGCAAGAAAGGCCCGGAAGGCCTTGGCCAGTTCCGCCCTGGTCGGCGTAGGCAGCGAATCTGTCCCTGCGAAGGCGTCGAGGTTGTGACGGGTGAAGCGGACGCTCAGATCCAGATAGGCGGCATAGGGCGTGGTTTTTCGGGCCAGTAGGGCTTCCAGGCTGTTGGCTGGCTGGCGGCTGAAGGCATCCTCGTCGGCGAAGCGGGCTGCGGGTTGGCCAAAGGCCTCGTTGAAGGCGTCTTCGAGCAGTATGTTGCCCACCGGTTGCGGGGCCACGAGCTGGAAGACCAGGCCTGCGCTCTCCGGTTTCGCGGCCAGGCGCACCAGGGCCTCGGCCACCGCATCGTCAAAGACCAGGGGCAGATGCGCCAAGCGATTGCCCAGCACCCGCAGGGCTGATGGCCCGACGTCATCTGTTGCGGCCATCTCCCGCAACCGGACCACGGCGTCGAGGAAAAGAAAGGGACCAAAGGTCTTGCCCGAGGCGGCGGAGGGGTTGCGCTCCACCACGATCCCTGGCCGGTAGACGGTGATGGGCACTGGGGTGGCCGTGGCCATTGCCCTATGTAGAAACGATTCGCCCAGGAACTTGCTTTCCTCGTAGCCGTTGCGAAAACCCTGGCCAAGGCCGAGATCGGCCTCGCGGAACTCACCGAGCCAATCGCCGCAGACAAAGGCGGTGCTGACATGATGCAGGGGGCCCCCGGCCTCCTGCGCCAAGGCCAGGGCGTGTTCCACCCCCTCAAGATTCACCGGCAGGTAGCTGGTCGCTTTGGCATCCTTGAAATCGGTGCGGGCGGCGAGATGGAAGACCATCCGTGCCTTGGCGCAGACCTCGGCGTATGTCGCAGGATCAAGGCCGAGGTGTGGCAGGCTGACATCGGCCCAATGCCAGGACATCAGCGGGTTTGAGGGCAACGCCGGAGGCTTACGGCACAGGGCGATGACCGGGTGGCCCTGGTCCAGGTATCTGGCAAGCAGCGCCCTGCCGACCAGGCCGCTGGCTCCGGTGATGACGATATGCTCTTTCATTGGTCCAGCGTCTGTTTGTCTGCCTGCTCCTGCCACTGCACTCGCAGAGCCGCATCCTCTTCGGGAGTGGGCAGGTGGTGTGTCAGTTCGTCGAGATTGCGGCGCATATTCTCGATGTAGCGGTCGAGCAGCTCCGGGGAAGTTACCGATAAAACCCGGTTGCCCCAGGCGGTGCAGTGTTCGCAGCCCTTGCAGCCCAGGCGGCATTCCGGCAGTTTTTCGTAGAAGAAATCGAGAAAACCGGAGAGCGCCTCGTTGGGCAGATGGATTTCCAGGGGCGGCAGCAGGCTGCCGTCGGCATTCTTGCGAAAGTTCAGCCAGTGCGGCCAGCCCAGCAGATCGAGCAAGTTGCCCTCGAAGCGGCCGGAAAGATAGGCGCGGGTCAAATTCAAAATCTGCGCCTCCGGCATTCCCCGACCAGCGAGCTTGAAAAAGCGGATTCCCGCCTTTTCCCAAAGCGGAAGATCCTCGGGTCGAATCCAAGGGCTTTTCAGAAATTCGCCTGGGCTGGCGAGTTTTTTCAAAAAGCACCAGTTCAGATAGAAGCCGTTATAGGGAAAGCCTGGAATCCCTTCGCCGCTAAGGTTTTGCGAACCGTGGCCCGCCACGCAGTAATGGTTGTATTTGTAATGGCACTGGGAGATACAGACCGGATTGGCAATCAGTTCAAGGGGCACTGGGCTTTCCAACGAGGCGCGTTTCAGGAAACGGAAGTCGCGGTTGGCCTCCACATCGAGGACGATGCGTTTGGCCCCGGCCTCCAGCCATTGGTCGATGCCGCGCATGGCCCCGACATAGCCGATGGTCGAGGTCACCACCTCCAGGGCCGGATAGCGGCTGGCGATGATCCGGGCCAGATAGGGCACGGCCACGGTTACCGAACGCACCCCGCAATCCACCAGCAGGGCAAGAAGCTCTTCGAGTTCGGCGCGGCCCTGGCTGGTGTATTCGTAGTTGGCGTAGCTCGGTGCATTGAGCAGATAGTTGAAACCGATGCCGCTGTCGCTCAGCGTCTGGATATGGCTGCGGAACTGGGCCTGGGTCGGGGAGGGCAGATACTTTGCAGGCCGGGCCGAGTTGAAGGGGGCGCTTTGCAGGGAACCGTAGACCTCATGCACCTTGCGGCCGGTGGCGGCGTATTCCTGGTTGAGCCGGGAAAGGCCTTCGGCACAGGAGGCGGCGAAGGTGGTGGGAACGGTGAGATTCAGCATGGCGGGGTAGGCCTTGGGCGGAGGGTGTCAGGGAGATTTTTGCCGTGCAATGGCAGCGGCGGAAGGCGCATAGTATGGAGTTGGCGGGGCAATGTCAAGACGGATTCACGGAGAATAATACTCAACGCGATATAGGCAGGATGAACGCCTTCCGGAGTAACAGTAGTTCTTCTTCTTCCGCAAGCGGACCCAGCAGAACTTGCACGGTGAGCACTCCGGCGGAGGTAAGTGATGCTCCTGGCGCGAGAATAATGGGGATGGTCAGGGTTCGGGCTTCTTCTGCTGCCAGAGCGGGGATGCCATCGCCTGCAAGCACGATCCACCCATGCCCCAGGAATAAGCTGGGCTCCAGGATTGTTTTTGGTTGGGTATGGAGGGTAGCGTTGATCCAGATTCTCCGTGTGCGGAAGCTTCCTGTGGGCAGTTTGTGCGGCAGGAGATTGCGGACGGAGAGCTGGAGCGGGCCACCTTTTTCGGGCTGCCAGCCGAGTAGTTTTATCTCGATCAGGCCGGGTGTTCCGGCAAGATGTCCGAAGCCGAAGGTGTGCTGCCGGGTGGGGCGGCTCTCTTCAAAGGCGACCAAGGTCTTGGAAAAGAGGTTGCTGCCCTTGGTGGCTGTGCGGACAATCTGGGGCATGTGGCATTCTTGGCAGGTGGGAGTGGCTGGCTTGCTGCTACGGCTTGCCTGCCAATCGCTGAAGGTCTCTGTGTGGCAGGTGCCGCAAAGTCCGCTGGTGCGGAAGAATTCAGGTTGAACTGCAATCGGATGGGGGGAAAACAGGGCTGATTCCGGTTCTGGGCCGGTCATTGTGCCCTGGCTCAGATGGCAGGCGGCGCAGGAAACCCCGTCTTGGCGATGGTAGTTACGGGGCGTTGGGATTTGGCCGTTGGTGCGAACGGTGTCCGGCACATGGCAGCCGAGGCAGGAGTCGTCAGCCCCGTCGATCAACATCGCCTGAAACCTGGGGTTGACAAAGGCCTGGGCATGGGCCGATTCCTGCCATTCGCCGAATTGTTCGATATGGCACTGGCCGCAATCCGTGGCCTTCGGACCGTGCGCTTCGCCGAGGGTGTTGTTGACTTCGGTCAGATGGGCAAAGGGGGAGCAAGCTGAGAGGCAGAGCAAGGCGCCAAGGCAAAGGGCGGCTGGGAATCCGTTTTTTTCAAGCATGGCAAAGGACCGTTGGCTGATAGCATAAAAAAAGGAACGTGTGGTCAGTATACCAGATGCGCCCGGCGATCTACAGCAGGTTTGTGTGCAGGGGCAGAAGCCGGGATTTCCCACGTTTTCCCGTTGACAGCGAAGAGGCGATTCTCCATGATGATGGTAGGATACTCTGCTGTGCGGCTTTTTACGATTGCTCGTAATATTACGATTGCCAACGGTGCGGATGTGGCTTTAACCCGACCTCATAATAGCGGCGTAAAGCAATGGCAGCTGGATACGCGCCGCATCGGCGATGATCTGCTGGAGCTTTCCTGCGCCGGACACTGGTGTCTGGACCAGGATTTGCCGGCCGCCGGGGCAGTGCTGGCAGAGCAGGGAGATGGCTTCCGTGGTCTCTCCTTCAACACCGCGCAACTCTCTGCCTGGGACACCGGGTTTCTCGCTTTTCTCCGGGCCTTATTTGCGCTCTGCGCTGAACGTGGACTCAGCATCGACCAGGAGGGCCTGCCAAAGGGGGTTCGTCATCTCCTGGCCATGGCCGACGCCGTTCCCGAACAGAAGGTGGCCAAGCGCGGCAGCGGCAAACAAACCCTGCTCTTTCAGGTGGGCGCGGCAACGGTGGAGTTTTTCCGCGGCGCCCCGGCGATGCTCTTTTTTCTCGGTGAGATCACCCTCTCCTTTGGCAGGCTGTTTCGTGGCCGGGCTCGGTTCCGGTTGAGCGATCTCTGGTGGGAGATCGAAGAGGTCGGGCCTCGCGCCTTGATCATCGTCTCGGTGATCAGCTTTCTCGTCGGCCTCATCCTTGCCTATCTCGGGGCGGACCAGCTCCGTCTGGTCGGGGCGCAAATCTTCATTGCCGATCTGGTGGCCATCGGCATGGTGCGCGAGGTGGGCGCTTTGATGACCGGGATCATCATCGCCGGGCGCACCGGCGCTGCCTTTGCCGCCCAGTTGGGCACCATGCAGGTCAACGAGGAGATCGACGCCTTCAAGACCCTGGGCATCTCGCCCGTTGATTTTTTGGTGCTGCCGCGGATGCTGGCCCTGATGCTGATGGTGCCGCTGCTCACCCTGTATGCCGGTTTTGTCGGGATGTTCGCCGGGATGCTGGTCTCGACTACCATCTTTGATATCGGCATGTTCGAGTACTACACCGAAACCCTGCGGGCCTTGGAGTTGAAACATTTTCTGGTTGGGCTTTCCAAGGGCAGCGTCTACGGGGCCATGGTCGCCTATGCTGGCTGTCTGCGCGGGATGCAGTGCGGCCGAAGTGCCGAATCCGTGGGCGAGGCGGCAACCTCGGCGGTGGTGACGGGCATTCTGCTGATCACCATTGCGGCCTCGATCATGACCATCATCTTCTACCGCCTGGGGATATGAGACCATGAATACCGCCCCCCACATCGAGATCCGCGACTTGACCATGGCCTATGGCGAATTTGTCATCCAGCGTGATCTCAATTTTGTGGTCAACAAGGGGGATATCTTTGTGATCATGGGCGGCAACGGTTGTGGCAAAACGACCCTGATGCGGGCCTTGATCGGCCTGCAACGCCCGGCCAAGGGCACGGTGTTCTACGGTGGTGAGGATTTCTGGGGCGTGGAACCGGAAGAGCAGGAGCGGCTCAAGCGGCGGCTGGGCATCATGTTCCAGGGCGGCGCCCTGTGGAGTTCGCTGACCCTGGCGGAAAATGTCGCCCTGCCGCTCAAGGAGTACACCGCGCTCTCGCCGCGCCGGATTGCTGAGATCGTCTCCTTCAAGTTGGCCCTGGTGGGGCTGGCCGGGTTTGAGGAGTTTTATCCGGCCGAGCTGAGCGGCGGCATGAAAAAACGGGCGGGTCTGGCCAGGGCCATGGCCTTGGACCCGGATATCCTGGTGATCGACGAGCCTTCGTCCGGTCTTGATCCCCTTACGGCCAGGCGTCTCGACGACCTGATCCTGGAGCTGCGCGACAGCCTGGAGACAACCATCGTGGTCATTACCCACGAGCTGGCCAGTATCTTGGGCATCGGCACCAATTCGGTATATCTGGACACTGAGACCCACACCATGATCAACACCGGCAATCCCAAGGAAGCGGTTGCCTCCGGCGACCCAAGGGTGCGCCATTTTCTCACGAGAGGTACGGCATGAGCAGACAGGCGAATCCCACGCTGATCGGGGCCTTTGTTCTGGGCGCCATTATACTCGGGGCAGTGACGATTTTGCTCCTGGCCGGGGGGCAATGGTTTCAGGTCCGGCGTCAACATGTCCTCTACTTTGAAGGCGCGGCCCAGGGGTTACAGGTTGGGGCGCCGGTGGTTTTCCTCGGGGTCAAGGTGGGCACGGTCAAGCGCATCCAGCTTGGGCTTGATGCCGAAAACCACCGCTTCATGGTGCCGGTCACCATTGAGGTGGAAGCCAACTTGGTTCAATCCCCCCGTGGCGAGCAGGTCGATCTGCGGGACCGGAAAACCGTCCAGCAGCTGGTGGAACGTGGCCTGCGTGGTCAGCTCAAGATGCAGAGTCTGCTCACCGGCCAGCTCTATGTTGATCTGGATTTTCATCCCGAAAAACCGGCTCGCTTCATCGCCCGTGATTCTGAGGTGAGCGAAATTCCCACCATTCCGACAACGGCGGAAGAGCTTGCCACCAAGCTGGAGGGATTCCCCATAGATACCTTCCTTGCCGACCTTGCCGCCATCAGCCAATCACTCAACAAAATTCTTTCTTCGGAGGCAGCGAGGATGATTCCGGTGCGGCTGGAGGCGACGCTGGCGCATCTGCAATCTCTCAGTGCCAAGCTCGACAGCGATGGCGGGCCCATGCTTGCCGAGATGCGGACGGATTTGGTCGAGATGCGCAAGGCCCTTGAAGCGGTAAGGGCGGCGATGGTCAAGGTCGGCGGGGTGGCCGAGGCCGGGACCCCCATGGTTGCAAGCCTGACCAAGACCAGCGAGGAATTGGCGAAAACGGCGCAGGCCTTGCAGGGCTTGGCCGGAGAGGGATCGCCTACTGCCCAGCATCTCAACACGGCCTTGCAGGAAATCAGCCGCGCGGCCCGCGCCCTGCGGCTTTTGGCGGAAACCCTGGAGCAGCAGCCGGAGGCAGTCGTGCAGGGAAAACGTCGGGAAGGGGAAGGAAAATGAAAGATGTATATGGCAAGGGGAGGGGAGGTTGGCTGGTACTGCTGGGTTGTGCGCTGCTGCTGGCAGGCTGCGCCCGCACTGCGCCGGTCAGCTATTATCAACTCTCGGCAATGGAAGCCGCCCGAACTGCCCCGGCCGGTGCCGGAGCGGGCAAGATGGTCATTGGCATTGGTCCGGTGCGGCTGCCGGAATATCTGGACCGTCCTCAAATCGTTGCCAGGCAGTCGGCTACTCGGTTGCAACTGGCCGATAGCCACCGCTGGGCCGAGCCGCTTGGCGAAAATATTCTACGGGTGTTGGGAGAAAACCTCTCGGCCTTGTTGGGCACAGAGCGTATCCTGCTCTACCCCTGGTCATCTCCCAGAGCGACGGATTACCAGCTTCTGGTTGAAATACTCCACTTTGAAAATGAGAGCGATGGGGCCGCTCGGTTGGTTGCGCTTTGGTCGGTCAAGGGCGAGGACGGCGCGATTGTGTTGCCGGAAAGGCGGAGCAGTCTCCGGATATCAGCGACAAGCCAGAATCAGGAAGGACTGGTCGTAGCCCTGAATGAGGCGCTGGGGGGTTTTTGCCGGGAGATTGCCCAGGAACTGACGCCGGTATTGAAGACCTCCGCCCGGCCAGGATTATAAGAAGATGCTGGCCGGAAGCATGGGGCGTGTTATTTCTGTCCGCCGAAATGGCTAACAAGTCGTTTCAGCCTAGTTTGGGTGGCAGCGATCTCGGCAAGGCTGGCAAAGGCCCGGACGGTCTCGGCGTTGCCCGGATCGAAACCACCACGCAGGGGCTGACGTCCCAGCAGGGCGGCGACAAAGGCGCGTTCCAGCCGATCCGCCGGTTCATCCGATTGTTCCGTGTCCGCCAGGTTGTACCACTCAGCTAACCGTGGCTCCGCCATGGCTTGCTTCATCTCTTCTTGCAACACCATGGTCGCACCATAGCCGTGCCGGAACAGATCGGTCATGCACCAGATCTCCAGCAACTCGGCTGCCTTGGCGGCGGCTCCGGCCTCGTCGGGCTGGCAGGGTGGTTCCTGCTTGGCCAGGAGGGATTCCAGGCCAAGGGAGATGGTATCTCGCACCCGGGTGACGATGGCGGTGATGTGTTCAATATCCTGCGGTTTTTCCCCGTAGGCCATGATCGCGCTGTTGATGGCCCAGACCAGCTCCTGCTCCAGGCGGGACAGGCTGTTCGGGTCAGTAACCAGGGAGAGGGCCTGCTGCAACAGGGTGGTTTCGAGCAAAGGCGCGGCATACACCGAGGGCAACCGGGTGACCGCGCTGTCCAGCGGCTCCTGGGGCCGAGGCAGGGGCTGACGGCTGGGGGGGCGCGAGAAGAGGGCGGTTGCCTCGATGGGGGTGGCAAAACCAAGATCCTGCATGCGCCCGCTGCGGAAGCGCAGGGCTTCTTCCTCGATCTGGGTGGGCAGATCCACGCGGACCTCGCTCATCAGCCGGTGCGTTGCGGTTGGGTCGTACTGGTACATGGCATCCAGCAGGGCAAAGGGGTGGACCTTGAGGGGTAGGTCGGGCATCTTCAGTTCCAGAAGGTAGAAGCCGTCCGGGGTCATGGCTCGGGCCGTGGTCTCGCGCTCCTCGTCCTCCGGCGGGACCTGATCCGCGTCCGGGTCGTACACCGTAACGGTCTGGGTGAGGAAGAGAAGCTGGAGCACATAATCCAGGGAGAGGAAGGTTTGGGCCAGGGTTTCCGCGTCAATGGAGGCAAAGGGGGCCAGCCATTCATCAAGACTATCAACGGAGAAATCGTAGCGGTTCCAGCAATCCAGATCGAGACACGCCTGGAGCTGTTCGTGGCTCAGCTCCCGGAGGATGGGCAGGGCTTGATCCATTCCCAATTCCCGCACAATGTAGTATGCCTCCAGAGGCTCCAGCGCCGCGACCTCCTCGGCCAGATCGGTTGCGGCGAGAAGCCGTTCGCCCCGCCGGGTCAGGGAGCGGGCCAGATCGGCGCGGAACGGGGTCAGTTCGATGATATTGTTGTCGGTCATTTTTGCGTGTCCGTTGAGGGTAAGCGTGTATTGTAAGGCCGAATTTCAGGAAAGGTATCATACCGCAAGAACGGCCAGCCGGGTATCTTATTTCTGATTGCCAAGCAATCTCACTCATGGTGTTTGGCTTTATGGTAGTTGAAATCCCATTGGCACGCAGCCGAGCACCGGAGAGGCTGCCGAAAAGGGGATTTGCACTGTTTGAGGCGTAGCCGAGTTTGCAAAGCCCCGGCAGCATTGAGGAGCACAGGGCATCCCGCCCCTCGGCGGGACAAGGGACACAGGGGGCCTTTTCTTTGGTTCGTTTCTTTGGGCAAGCAAAGAAATGAACAGAAAAATGAAGCCTGGCTCCTCTGGTTGCCAAGACACATGCCTGGATTAAAAAATCAGCAGGACCACGGGAAAACCTATGCATTTCCCAACGGTTATTTTAGAATGACCATCACCAAGAGGCGCTCACTCTCCCCTCTATCTGGAGGCATATGAAAAAGGTTCTGCTCGCATCGTTAAAGGCTTGGCTCAATCATCGCGGCGCCAGCAAGGGCGCGGCTCTGGCCTTTTACGCCCTGTTTTCCATGACCCCCATCCTGATGCTGGCCATCGCGGTGGCGGGGTATTTCTTTGGTGCCGAGGCGGCCCAGGGAGAAATCATCGCCCAGCTTCCAAAAACCGTCGGACCCAATGGCGCGCGGGCGATCCAGGCCTTGCTGGCTGCGGCTCGAGACCCCGTTTCTGGGCGGCTTGCAACCATTGCGGCCAGTGTGCTGCTGCTGGTCGCCGCCACCAGCGTCTTTGTCGAGTTGAAAGACAGCCTGGATGAAATATGGGGTGTCCCGCTCTCGCAGCATCCTCCTTTTCTCATCCTGTTGCGAACCAGATTGCTCGCCTTTGGGCTTGTGCTGGTGCTTGCGCTTCTGCTCCTGGTCTCCCTGATTTGCGGCGCGGTGGTTTCCGTGCTTGCCAGCTTCGTGGGCGGGATATGGAGCAGCTCCGCCCCTGTTTTTTCCCTTGTTGCCTCGCTCCTTTCCTTTGGTATCACCGCCTCTTTGTTTGCGGTGATCTACAAGATGCTGCCGGAGGCGCCGCCTTCCTGGCAGGATGTCTGGGTCGGCGCCGTGGTCACCGCTGGCTTGTTCGTCCTCGGCAAATATGCGGTCGGCCTGTACCTGAGCAAGACCGGTGTGGCCTCCAGCTTTGGCGCGGCCGGATCGTTGATCGCCTTGCTGCTTTGGGTGTATTTTTCGGCGCAGATTTTTTTTCTCGGTGCGGAGTTCACCCGGCAGTATGGGTTGTCTTTCGGCAGTTTCAAATCCGAGAGGGGCCGCGTTTTGGCTCTAAGGCCAATGAAAAAAATCAACAAGGAGGTGGGGGGATGAGCGCAGGTTATACGGGCTGTAAGGTGTGTATCCATATCGGGGTCATGAGTGATTGTCGGCAACGAAAATGTCCCCACTATGTCTTTTCTCCAACCATCGGGGCAGATTGGGAGTACTGTCTTCTTCACCGTTTTATACAGCCACCGGCCACCTGTGCCGCAACGCCTGGCTGCACGAGTTGCCAGTGGGACACCATCGGCTGCAAGGCGTGTTATGCGGTAACCAGAGGAACCAGCCAATGCGCCAAAGACTGCCCCTATAATACTGGGGCTGCTCCGCAAACAGGCTCTGCCGCACATTGTTCACTTTTGTCGAATGTGCGATGCCCGCATTATCAGCTCAATAACAGTTGCTATCAATGCACTTACTAAAGAGGGGGAAATCATGGCAGACGATACTTCGATGGATATTGCGGAAATAGAGGCGGACAATATATTTCAAGCCCTTCTGAAGAACAATGACCAACTGTACACGGGGCTGCGCGATGCCGTCTACTCCATACTGAACGGCATTATCACCGATGAGAAATTCATCGTTCATAAACAAAGAACCCTCGCCATGCTGAGGGAGGCGGTGGGATTTTATACGCTCAACAACCCGTCATCGAATGGGCAGCCTAATCCCTATTGGCTTGGGCTTTCCAATGAAATCAGCGAGTTGTTGGCGCGGTTGAATGCGAGGATGTAGAAGGGATGGGGCCAGTTATGCTGCATAATTGAGTATGGTGTCCCAGAATTTATTGGAACAGCTATAAGTCAGCTCCGACCCCACTCCCTTTGCGTTTCCAGATTCTTCGGGAAGATCTTTGCGAGAAAGGCGGGTCAGTCGGAAACGACCTTAAAAGAAAGTTTTACCCGTGCCCGAAAGGTAGAACCTCCGCCTTTCTCGTCAATCTTCATGTCCAGGGTAACAACCTCGGCAATCCTCAGGTCGCGCAAACTCAGGCCTGCGGTCTTGACGGCATTTTTTGTAGCCTCTTCCCAGGAAACAGGGCTTGATCCGACCATCTCGATGATTTTGTAAACACTCTCAGTCATGGTATTCTCCTTGGTGAAGGTTAGGGGGAATTTCCCTGAATATCCCTGCTTGTGAACGTTACTTGTCTGCTGTCGGTAAATTGGCCGGCGAGGCCGAACCATTGCAATATTGTATCGCGTAGGGTTGGAAAACTGGAAGTGAAATCTATAAGAAAGGAAACAAGGGGCATGGACGGCTCACGATTTATCGTGGCGGGAAGTTTTATCGACGGCAGCGGTGCTGCGGTGCGCAAGAATGTCTTTCTGAAGGTTACGGATACCATTATTACCGCCATCGGCTCCGCTGCAGATCTTTCCGGCCATGACGGGGCTGCAATTGACGACTTCTCGCACTGTACCATTTTGCCGCCGTTGGTTGACTGTAGCCTCTCCCTGTCACGATCGCCCTCCGTGGATAGCAGCGTGCGGTTCTCCTCGGCAGAGGGTGACTTGGCGGAAAAGGCGGCCATGGTGGCGCGACATATCCGCGACTGCCATGCTCACGGGGTGTTGGGCGTGGCCGACAGCGATGGCCGTGACTTGGTGGAACGGTCGCATGAGAGGATGGCAGAGGGGGGCATCATCGAGATCCGTTCCTCTGGCCCCCTCTCCCGGAGCGGTGACAACTGGGCAACCGGTGATTTTCTCAAGGTTGCTTATTCCGGGAATATCGAAGACGAGGAGGGGCCGGACCCTCGGCTGAGTCAGGAAGATCTCTGCCATATACTCCAGCAGAGAGCCGGCAGAAAGGCGGTGGTGGTGGCCAATGGGGTGCAACAGGTAGTGGAGGCGCTTGCGGCGGGGTGCGATGCCATCGAACAGGGATACGGTATGGGCGAGGATAATCTCCGAAAAATGGCGGAGAGGAATGTGCTGTGGATTCCCAGCGTACTGCGGGCCAAGAATGGTTTGGACGGTGCGAGCTCAGGCGGAAGTGTGTGCTGCCGTTTCTCCATCCGCTATGTGGCGCCGGGAAAGCCGATTCCGGGGGCAGAGGCTTTTTGGAAAAAGGTGCTCGCCGAACAACTCAGCCAACTGCGGTTGGCCAGGAAATTGGGGGTGAAAACAGCGGTGGGAACAGGGGCTGGGAGTGTTGGCATCCTCCATGGTGAGTCGATGGCCGAGGAGATGAAATTGTTCATCAAGGCAGGCTATTCGCTGGAGGAGACCATTCGGTGCGCCTCGGAAAATGGAGCCAGATTCTTCGGCATGGAGCAGCTGGGGGCGCTAACGGTCGGGCGGAAAGCAACATTTCTGATTTCCAGGGGTACGGTGCAACAGCTGCCAAGAAAACTCTCCTATCTGGAAGGCATCTATGTTGACGGCGTCCCCAGCAGTACATATCGAAAAAATCCGGTCAAGACGGCGTGATGGGGGCGCTTTGCACTGTCGGTAAAAGAAAATGGGGAGCGTTTTGGTTTTTCCCGAGGAGTTGTTGAGCGCAGAAGAGAAGGAAGAAAAGTCAGGTGGGTGCTTGCAGGTTATGCAGGGGCGGCGCTGTTTGTTTACTGTTTTTAATAATGGTTAACATCGGGAACTAATTATTGATATTAATTATGATGGAAATCATTATTGCAAATAACGCAAATGTCGATATCGAATTTCTTATTCTATACGTATTAGATATTTCGTCGGCAAAAGAAGTCTTACATCCTTTGCCGATCCAAAATATAAATGCTCCTATTGCATACAGTAAAGATATAAATAATTCCGCTAAGATATCCACGGCAAATCCTGTTTGTTGAAATTAGTTACCACTGGCTAGGCCAAGACGCAGCAGGGCAAAGGCCTGACCGTCGTGTGAAAATAGCTCCCATTCTTTTTGATGGGTTCAATCTTTAGTGATTTTATGTGGCAGGATATGGAAAGGCAAGGAGAAAATCTGCGGGCAACCACTGTGTCGATTTCCGCACAAAAAAAAGGGTCAGCCGCATAAACGGTTAACCCTTTCTGATTTTCAATGGAGGCGGCGAGCGGATTTGAACCGCTGAATAATGGTTTTGCAGACCACTGCCTTACCACTTGGCTACGCCGCCTTTTTGGTGGGGGCAATCTTAAACGCAGATCGTTTTTTTGACAAGGGA